>NZ_JBFRCY010000126.1:0-7799 GCF_052113305.1 Terriglobus sp. YAF25 | reverse complement strand
ACCTGATCCAGATCCAGCACTACACGGCAACTCAGGCAGGAGCAGCATTTTTGCCCTTTGTGGTGACCATGTTCGGGCTCTCGCGCTGGGCAGGCGGTCTGGTTGCGCGCTACGGCTCACGCCTTCCGCTGACAGTGGGACCTCTGGTTGCAGCCAGCGGCATCGCACTCTTTGCGGTCGTTCCGCAGAACGGGAGCTACTGGACCGCATTCTTCCCTCCCGTCGTAGTGATGGGGTTGGGTTTGGTGATCAGCGTCGCTCCTTTGACGACGACAGTTATGAACGCCGTTCCAGATTCCGAGTCCGGGCTTGGTTCAGGAGTCAATAACGCGGTCTCCCGCCTGGCCGCTTTGCTGGCTGTAGCTGCATTTGGCGCGGTTCTGGCAACGGTGTTCAATCATTCGCTCGACCAGCATCTCTCCCAACTGGCCTTGAGTCCCGAGATTCGTGCACAGGTCGACGCCGCCCGGCCGCAGTTGGCGGCCGCTCACAATCCTGCTCCCGCGGTTCAGCACGCGATCACCGAATCGTTTCTGAGCGGCTACCGCACTGTGATCTGGATCGCGTCGGCGCTCGCGGTTTTGAGCTCGCTTACGGCGTGGCTACTGATCGAGCCAGGCATACCCTCCTCAGTAGAATCGGATCGGAAAAAGTAACGAACCAATTTGTGGTTATCCCTTCCGGGAAGGAAATCTCCATCGGAAAGTGGTACAACTAAAATGGAGAACGATCTTCTGCGTGAAGAAAGCAGGGGGATCAAAAGGAAATGCACAGGGTTCGAACCATCGTCGGAACGGTTGCGGTCATCCTGGCCCTGGTTTTTTCCTGTGTCTCCGCTCATTGTGAAGCCCTCTGCGATCTGGGGCAGATGAAAGCCGCCGGCGCAGCAGGTTCAGACGCATCCGCCCACACGCAAGCCGTCTCCAAAGCCCAATCGAGTGAGATGGGCGACATGGCCGACTGCGGGGCTATGCATATGACGGAAGCGCAAACCGATGCGGGATGCTACGTCGTAAGCTCCGGGCATCATCTCTGCGGGCATGACGATGCTGCTATTGCCGAATCAATGCGCGATTGGCAGCCGAGCTGGACTGTCATTGCAGCCGTCGTCGCGGGATTCACCGCGCAACCTGTTCTTCAGGTTTCTCATGCGTCGTTTCCCACGGAAGAGCCGCCGCCAGGCCCTCTTACTGCTCTCGAACTGACCTCCATACAGCGCGTTTAGGCATAGTTCTTTTCACGCGACATATCTATGTCGCTGGCAGGAGTGTGCCGTTTCGCTTCTATTTCCTTGAAGCTCACAGCATTCCGCGCCGGTGACGCCAACTCTTTGTCCTTATTTCAATGGAGTTTTTATGGCGAACCGCCGCTCGTTTCTGCAGAGCGCATTTGGCCTGGGAGCCGCTTTTCTTTCGGCGAACAAGCTATCCGCGTCCACACCTCAATCCGCTGCTGAACAGTTGAAGCGCAAGCGTACTCAGGACCGCCGTGCGGCCTTTAATATCCCGGTCGTCACGACCGATGTCGGCGATCTCCCCTACACAATGGATGGCAACACCAAAGTCTTCCATCTGGTGGCTGAGGTAGTGAAACAGCAGATTCACCCTGATAAGACCATCGATCTCTGGGGTTTCAACGGAAGCGCACCCGGACCCACCATCCAGGTGAATCAGGGCGACCATGTCCGCATCATCTTCGATAACCATCTGCCGGAGCCGACCTCCATCCACTGGCATGGATTTGAAGACACCATCCAGAACGATGGTCAGCCGGCGATCAGTCAGCCTCCGGTGAAACCTGGCGGGCGATTCATCTATGAGTTCGACATCCACCAGGAAGGCACCTACTTCTATCACTCGCACATGGCGATGCAGGAGATGGCCGGCATGCTCGGCGCCTTCATCATGCATCCGAAGGAGCCCTATCGTCCCCACTGCGACAAGGATTTTCTGATTCATCTGCAGGAGTATGCCGTCCTTCCGAATAACACCGTTCCCAACACCATGAACATGGAGTTTAATTGGCTGGTCTTCAACGGGAAATCTGCACCGGCATCCACTCCGCTCATCGTGCGGCTCGGCGACCGTGTACGCATCCGCTTTGTGAATCTTGGGATGGATCATCATCCGATGCATCTGCATGGACACACGTTCTACACCACGGGAACCGAAGGCGGGCGTATTCCTGAGGCAGGCTGGTGGCCGGGAAATACCGTGCTGGTGGGGGTTGCGCAGGCACGCGCTGTGGAGTTCGTTGCGAATAATCCAGGCGACTGGATGATCCATTGCCATCTTCCACATCACATGATGAACCAGATGTCCTCTGTCGCGGGAAAGATGACGCGGACAGCCGGGATGCCTGCGGGCGGCGCGATGAATACCGGAATGGGCATGCTGACGGGCGAGCCTGGCGCGCCGACGGGAGAAGGCTATGGCCCCGCTCTCGGTCGCGGTCTCGGTGGTGTCGGCAACGCGAACGAGACCCCATCCACCAACGGCCCTCTCTCACAGCAGAAGGCGATGGATGCCATGCCCGGCATGCAGCACAACATGAGTGAGAGGCAGATGGCAGATATGGCGAGCGATGTCGCCGGCAATGCCAATGACGTTCCCAACTTCCCGCAGGATGCGTACATGGAAGGGCCAATGATGGTGATGGATGAGGCGGTGGAACGGCCGGAGAACTTTGGCCTCAACGCCGGATGGAGCGGTTTTATGCAGGGCATGATGACCTTTGTGCGCGTGTTGTCGCCGGAGAAATATGACGAAGTGATCTCGCGTATGAAGCAGGCGAACCGTCCCAACGATCCCTACCAAACTATTCTGGAACGCGCCTGAGATGAGGAGCCGTGTCATGACGATGAAACTCTATGTTCCTTTTGCGATGATGCTCCTCTTCGGTAGCATCTCCATTGCGCAGGGCCAGGAACACAATGCAATGCCGTGCATGGAAGGTATGGAGATGCCCGGATGCCCACCAGTCAAAACGCCATCTAACCCGCAGCCGAAGCAGGAGCCCAGCATGCCGGGTATGCAGCATCAACATCCGCCGGCGCAGACCTCTTCTCCACAGAGTGGGCAGAGTTCGAGCACACACGCCACCATGACGCTGCAGGAGCCGGAGAACCCTGAGCACAAGACAGGATCGAATCTGCCTGCGCCGGAACTGCTCAAGGAGGTTGCTGCACAGCCGCCCATGAATCTGGATGACTTCATGAAACTGGCCGATGCGAATAATCCCACGATCAAAGAAGCGGCCGCCTTTGTCCGCAGATCTCAGGAGAAGGCCCGGCAGGCAGGCTTGTACCCGAACCCCACGGTCGGCTATCAGGGCGAACAGATTCGTGGCGGCGCCTATCATGGTGGTGAACAAGGAGCCTTCGTCCAGCAGACGATTGTTCTTGGAGGAAAGCTGGGGCTGCGGCGGGATATCCACGCTCAGGAGAGCCGCTCGGAGCAGATCGGTGTGCAGGAGCAGACATATCGCGTGCACGCCGATATTCAGCAGGCATTTTTCGATGCACTGACAGCACAGGAGACGGTGCGCCTGCGGCAACAGTTACTGGCAATCGCGCTCGACGCGGTTGAGACCGTGCATCAACTGGCAAATGTAGGTCAGGCGGATGCTCCGGACATCCTGCAGACGGAAGTCGAATCGGAACAGGCGAAGGTGGAGTACACCATTGCGCAGAGGCATTATCTTGAAACCTTCCGGGTCCTCTCTGCTCTCGCAGGCAAGGGCGATCTTCCCATCAGTCCCTTGCAAGGAGAGCTGGAAAAGACTCCCGATCTCAACGCAGAACAGATGACGGACAGTGTTGTCTCAGAAAGCCCTACGGTAAAGCGGGCGCAGCAGGAGATCGTTGTCGCACAGGCGCGCCTTAAGGATGCCAAACGGGAAGCGATACCGGACCTGCAGTTGAAGGCTGGGGAACAGTACAACTTCGAGAGGATCGAAGGCGCACCGGACAAGGCAACCGGCCCACAGAGTTTTGCCAGTGCCGGTGTGAATATTCCGCTATGGAACCGGAACCAGGGAAATGTGCAGGCAGCCAAGGCGGATATCGAGCGCGCCGAACAGTCGCTTCGCCGCGAACAGCTATCGCTGCGTCAGCAGTCAGCACCGCTTGCACAGTCCTATGAGTCTGCTCGGTTCGAAGCAGACCGCTATAAGACCCAGCTCATTCCTCGTGCCGAGCGCGCCTATCAGCTCTATCTGAATAAGTATCAGAACATGGCCCAGGCGTATCCGCAGGTGCTTGTCTCGCAACGAACGCTCTTCCAGCTGCGTGTTGGATATGTGAAAGCGTTACGTGAAGTCTGGCGTAATGCGATTGCTCTTCAGAACTACACCTTGAGGGGAGGTCTTCAGGCTCCCATCTCAAGCGATACTCCAAATACGACGATCAATCTTCCTAACGCGACTGGAGCGCAGGAGTGAGATCGATACAAATAAAATGGGCGGGCCAATGCGATCGGCCCGCCCATTTCTTTTTGTCAAGCCTTCGGTGCTTCGCTGAAGATCTGCACGAGCCGGTCCGCAATGATCTTGTCCTCGCCATCTTTGATCTGCCAGAGAGCGAAACCAAAGACACTCGGATCGGAAGGACGACGACGGCGTTCAGAAGCTGATTTCTCGGGAGCGTTGGGGTCGCGTCCGCGAWGGCCGCTTGCGCCGGCGCCCATGCTCCCGATGCCAATTGGCCGCGTATCGGCGAGCTTCTGCATGACCTCCGGCCCGGTGATTTTTAGCTTCGCCGGATCGATATGCCAGCTATAGTGCGGCGTCACATTACCCAGGGCCTGAGGATTGAACTCCCGTGGAAGGGCAGTTACGCCAAACTTCTTGATGGCGTCAGTAATCACCTGGGCGCGTGCATCGTACATCTTCAGCACTCCGTCGTAGTCCTGGTTAACGAAGAGCTCCAGGGCTTTCAGCAGCGCGAAGATAGTCTCTTTGCCGACTTTGCAGGGACGGCCGATACGATCTTCCTGCGGACTCATGTTAAGCATCGACCAGCGGATCAGTTCTTCCTTACCGATGAGAACGCCGGAGGCTTGTGGACCGCAGATATCCTTACCGCCGCTGAACGTGACCATGTCGAAGCCAAGTGCGGGATACTCCCACAGGCGTTCTTTCGGTGGCACATCCGCAGAAGCATCGTTGAAGGTATAGATATTGTGCGCCTTGGCGATGGCGACGGTCTCAGGGCCGCTGACCTTGCCGCGGTCTGACAGGATATTCGTGAAGTGGATCGCCAGTGTTTTTGGATTGATGGCGGCGATCATCTCCTCGCGAGTCTCCACCTCGATCAGCTTTGCGCCTGTCTGGCGAATCTGATGGTCGAAGGGATAACGGTGACTCTTTTGAATAATGACCTCAGTCCGAGGGAAACCACTCACGTCCGGGCAGGAAGTGATGCGTGGTTCCAGGTCTTCCGTCATCATGCCCGCATATCCGACAACCATGGCGGCAGCGGCGCCGGCCGTCACCAGGCCGGTGTAGCCTTCGGGAGACTTGCATAGCTTTGCAATAAACTTCCCGGCTGCGACTTCCAGCTCATTGATCAGGACAAAGTGCTGGTTGCCCTGGCGCATCAGCTCCATGACCTCGGGTCTCATCACTGAGCCGCCGATCACGGTTACCGTTCCATTGATATTGATGAGCGGTGTGACTCCAAGCTCGGCGTAGATATCGCCGGTAGAACCAAGGCCAGTTGTAATGGGCACAATGGGATGGCCATCGACAGGGGGAATGGCCTGTTTGCCCTTTTTGGAAAACATCCCTTCGGCATTAAGCCTGGAAGGGCTGAGTAGATTGCCGGTTGACGCCGCAAGCATGGATAGAAAAGAACGGCGATTCCAGCCGGATCCGAGATTCATTCATTACTCCTTCTTTTGCGTTTTTCTTCGTTGGTGGATGAACCGGTCAGGCAATCACTCGTGCGCTGCCGACAATTTCAATGAGGGAATCCCCGGGAATCCATTCCACCGCCATGCAGGCACGGGACGGGGTTTTTCCCGGAGTGAAGTATGTCGCATAGATCTTATTTAACGCGTCATACTGCGCCTTGTGGGCGTCAAATCTGGCTTTTCCTGTAGGCGTGGGATTACTGTCGGCAAGCGGCAAGCAGAGAAAAACCTGCAGGTTGAGAATGCTATCCATGCTGCAGCCATTCCGCTCAAGAGATTTCTTCAATGCATCCATGGTTCGGGTGACGTGCTTCTCAAAGGGATCGGTCACGGTAACGTGATCTTCTTTGGGATACCCGTCATTCGATCCGGTTCCCGAAAAGTAATAGATGCCGTTATAGGTGTGGTTGCCGGTGGGGCGGGGCCTGTTGCCTTCCGGGGAAGAAGGCGCGGTGGGGGGTGGAACCGATTGTTGTGCTGGAGTGGATTGCTGCGCTGGAGTCGATAGCTGCGCTGGGAGCCTGGACGCGCCCGTAAGGATAGTTGCCATCGCCGCCAGCTTTCCAAAGAAGCTGCGCCGTGAGTTGGTCTCCGCGAAATTCTCAATCACTGAAAGGGATCCTCCTTTGTATCGTTTTGGTTGAAAGCGACCTGCCTCATATGAGGCAGGTCGCCTGCGTTCTAAAAGTGGTACTTGACGGAGAGTTGCAGTTGTCTCGGGCCAGAACGTACTGCGGTGATCTGACCGAAGGTGGAAGATGTCACGTTGCTGGTTGGATTGCTGAGGTACGCGCTGTTGAAGACATTGTCCGCATCGGCGCGGAAGTTGACCTGTTGCTCACGCCAGATCGTGAAGTCCTTGGTCACCGATGCGCCGTAAGTCTGGAAGCCGGGTGCGCGTTCCGAGGTGGGACGCGCGGTGCCGAAGAGGCCGGGTGCCGGCTGGCCGTAAGCGCACAAGCCGTTGTCGTCGACGGTAACGATCTTTGTTACCGCGTCTGTCTTGGTTCCACAAGGCTTTGCGGAAGGATCGGTGCCAAACCAGTTGTTGATGGAACGGTTGACGATCTTGAGCGCGCGATAGTGATTTGCGCGTAACGAGTTTCCGTTCACGCCGGACGTATTGTTCGAGGTGTTGATGTTGACCGGGAAGCCGCTGTAGGAAACACCGGTCATACCGATCTTCCAGCCACCGATCAGTTCGTCTACGATCAGCGGCATGTTGGCGCCGAACAGGCGCTTACGGCCAATGGGAAGATCGTAGACCATGTTCCAGTTGACCGCATGACGAACGTCCTGGCCGATGGGGCCATACTCCGAATGGAGATCGTAGACGTTCTGTGCATATGCGCTGGCTGCGGTGATGCTGGGAACACCATAGAAGCCGGTGCTGTTGGTATTGCCATGGCTCCAGGTGTAGTTGACGGTGTATTGCAGGCCATGCCATTCACGCTGACGGAAGCTTGTTTGCATGGCATTGTAGTTCATCATGGCGTTGGAGTCGGTGTAGCGGATCACACCGTTGTAGCCCACACCGGGTGTCGCATAGAACGGGGCCGGCGCTTGCGCCAGGCAGGTTGCCGATGGAGTAGCGGTCACGGCTTGAACAATTCCGTTGATAACGCAGGGATTGTGAAGCTGGTTCCGCTGATTGGCCGTCACCAGATGCTGTCCGGCCTCACCGACATAGCCAACCTGGACCGAAGCCGTATTGTTGAGCTGATACTCCAGGGTCAGGTTGTAGATGCCAATGAATGCGGGCTTTATCTTCTTGTTCCAGACGTTGTAAACGTTGGAGCTAGCCGTGCCGCTGCCGAATCCATTTTGTACAAGGAAGAAGCTGCCAGCCCCACTGGGGCTCGCCTGTACGCCGGTGGCCTGATAGGT
>NZ_JBFRCY010000125.1:0-10446 GCF_052113305.1 Terriglobus sp. YAF25 | reverse complement strand
TTGCCCATGTGTTGTGTGGAGAGAGATGCGAAACCTGTTGTGGTTCAGCCCGACTATAGGGGCTCACCTACATCGGGGATTACGAGGAAAGTCTTAGCTTTTTGTGATGGACCACTCGGCCCTGCTTTTTCATCAACTTACATCTGCCGGTTTTTCTGGCCGGTTTCCGATTACGTATGTAACCATGGAACACGCCGAATGAATACGACATTAACCGCGACGTCCACAACGGCCATTGCACCCGCGAAAAGTCATTACATCGTCCTGGACGGCTTGCGGGGTGTCGCGTCCCTGATGGTCGTGATCTTCCACACCTTCGAGGCATATGCGGATGGAAATCCGATCAAGCAGATCATCAACCATGGTTATCTGGCGGTCGATTTCTTCTTCCTACTCTCCGGCTTCGTCATTGCCTACGCCTATGACGATCGCTGGAGCCGCATGGGCCAGTGGGAGTTTTATAAGCGGCGCCTGATCCGGCTGCAGCCGATGGTCGTAATGGGCAGTTTGATCGGCGCGGCCCTCTTCTACTTCCAGGGCGGCAGCATGTTTCCGCTGGTGAACTCCACTCCGGTCTCGAAGATGCTGCTGGTTATGCTGCTGGGCTGCACGCTGCTTCCATTGCCGGTCTCCCTGGATATTCGCGGCTGGAGCGAGATGCATCCGCTCGACGGTCCCGCATGGTCACTCTTCTTCGAGTACATCGCGAATATTCTGTATGCGCTTGGTCTTCGAAAGCTTTCGAATCGAGTGCTGTGGGTACTTGTATTATTCGCAGGAATCTTTCTTGGACAGGTCGCGATCTTCGGGCCGCGTGGCGATCTGATCGGCGGCTGGTCAATCAATGCGGCGCAGCTTCACATCGGCTTCGCACGCCTATTGTTCCCGTTCCTTGCAGGCATGCTGTTGATGCGTGTGGGAAAGCGAATTCATACTCGGGCCCCCTTCGGCATCTGCACGCTGCTTCTGATAGCAGCGCTTGCCTTTCCGCGATTGGGCGGAGCACAACATCTCTGGGTCAACGGGATCTACGATCTCCTGTGCGTTGTCGTCGTGTTCCCCATCATCGTCGCGATTGGGGCTGGAGAAAAGCGTGTCGATGGCCCATCCATCCGCATCGCCCGCTTCTTCGGAGACCTCTCTTACCCGCTTTACATCACGCACTATCCGCTGATCTACATCTATACCGCGTGGGTAGTGCAGGAGAAAATCCCGCCTGCTCGCGGAGCGATCTGGGGAGTAGTCCTTCTGATTGCAGCAGTGTCGATCGCATATGCCTGTTTGAAGCTCTATGACGAACCGGTCCGCCGTTGGCTCAGCCGTCGCTTCCTCGCAAGGGCTTCCTGAACCCGCATTGCTCTCGCGCTTATGCCATGACACTATCTGAATCATGAAATGCTCTCCGTGGTGGGCTGCCTGTTGCGTGCTCGCGTTGACCTCGGCGCTGGCTCAATCACCGGTCTTCAAGATCACGCCTCTGCGTCCGGTCGAAGAGCTCCGCAAGGAAGCATTGGCGACCCAGCCTCCCCATGAGGAAGRCGACTTCCTAAAACCAGACCTTGCCGAGTTGGTGCGGCTCGACCAGACGATCAAGCTCGACATCCGTTACGCCACCGCGAATAACTTCCTGGGCACACCGGTTTACACACAGGCGCGCGCCTTTCTACAACGCCCAGCGGCGGAGGCGCTCGTGCGTGCAAGTCAGGAACTGCGGCCGTTGGGTTATGGCCTCATCATCCACGATGGCTACCGGCCCTGGTACATCACCCGCATCTTCTGGGACGCCACACCGGATAACCTGAAGATCTTTGTCGCCGATCCCAAAGCCGGCTCAAAACATAACCGAGGCTGCGCCATCGATCTCTCGCTCTACGACCTCAAAACCGGCACGGAGGTCACCATGCCTAGCGGCTACGACGAGATGACCGAACGCGCCTATGCCAATTACACCGGCGGAACCGAAGAGGAACGCAGYCGGCGAAGCATTCTGCGTCATGCGATGGAGAAGCAGGGATTTCAGGTCAATCCAACGGAGTGGTGGCACTTCGACTACAAAGACTGGAAGCAATATCCAATTCTGAATCGTCCCTTCGAAGCACTCGGAAACTAGAGAGCAAAAGAAAATGCGACGGCCTTCGCCGTCGCATCTCCTATTTCAACCTGCTGCGGCCTTAGCAGTGATAGATCTTCGGGGAACGAATGCCACGCGTCGCATTGCGTGTATCGACCACCAGCCTGGACTCGGCAACGATCTTCTCGAAGTCGTAGGCGGAGTGATCCGTCACGATCACCACGCAATCGTACTGGTCGAGGTTCTCCAGAGGAGCGCTCTCGGTGTTCAGCCAGTACTTACGCCCTGATCCCACGCGCGGGAAGTAGGGATCGTTGTAACGTACCTCGGCGCCCTTCTTCTCCAGCATCTCGTAGATAGGCAGCGAAGGCGATTCGCGCAGGTCATCGATATCTTTCTTGTACGCAAGGCCGAGCATCAGCACCTTTGCGCCCTTGATGGACTTGCCCTGATCGTTCAGCGCATTCACCACGCTGCGGATCACATGCTCCGGCATGCTGCGATTCACCTCACCGGCAAGCTCGATAAAGCGTGTCGAGAAGTGATACTCCTTCGCCTTCCACGAGAGGTAGAACGGATCGACAGGGATGCAATGGCCGCCGATACCGGGACCAGGATAGAAGGCCTGGAAGCCAAAGGGCTTGGTCGCCGCCGCATCGATCACCTCCCAGATGTCGATGCCCATGCGCATGCAAAGCTGCTTGAGCTCGTTCACCATGGCGATGTTCACGCAACGGTAGATGTTTTCGAGCAGCTTGGTCATCTCGGCCGTTGCCGGTGTAGAAACGCGTACCGTGCGCCGGAAGATGCTGGAATAGAGGACCTCGGCAGCCTCAGAGGCACGACGATCGATACCGCCGATCACCTTGGGGATGTCGTGGCGCTCCACATCGGTATTGCCCGGATCCTCGCGCTCTGGCGAAAAGGCAACCATCACGCCATCCAGCTCTTGCGGCGTCTCCGCCGCTTGCGAGTGCCGGTCACGCAGCACCTGCACATCGGTCTCTTCGCCGATGCGGTCGATGGTGGCAGCAATAATCTCTTCCGTCGTTCCCGGATAAGTCGTGCTCTCCAGCACCACCAGCTGACCGGCGTGAAGATGGGGCGCCAGCGCCTCAATGGTGTTGACGACGTAGCTCATGTCCGGAGCGCTGTGGTCGTCAATCGGCGTCGGAACGCAGATCAGAATTGCGTCGAGATAACGGGCCTCAGAGAAATCAGCCGTCGCGACAAAGCCGTTCTTCTGCGCTGCCTGAATGCTCTCCGCCTCAATGCGGTGAATGTACGATTTGCCCTTGTTGAGAAAGTCGACCTTCAGCGGATCGACATCAAACCCGGTAACCGCAAAACGTTCGTCACTGAATAGTAGAGCCAGCGGCAGACCAACATAGCCGAGACCTACAATTCCTACCTTCGCTTCGCGGTTGGCAATACGATCTTTCCATGCATCAAGTGTCGCAGCTTCGGGTGCGACCGCCTTACGGATGATGTGAAGTGGAGTCACGTACCAGAATCTCCCTCTAACTTCTTATGAGTTCTTCGGTATTTGAGGAGTACGCACTACTCAAATACCAGGCAACGGTGCGTCGCAGTCCCTCTTCAAACCCAACGATCGGGGTGTAGCCAAAGGCTTCATGGGCGGCAGTGACATCTGCCTGTGAGTCACGGACATCTCCGGTGCGCTCCGGCCCATACTGAGGGGGCTCAGCATAGTTCAATAGATGCGCGATGACGGCATAAGTCTCATTGAGAGTGTGCCGTTCTCCGCACGCGACGTTGAAAACCCGTCCCGCAACCTTCTCCGCCGGAGCGGACATCGCCAGCAGATTGGCATGGACAGCGTTATCAATGTAGGTAAAGTCACGGCCTTGCTCGCCATCACCAAAGATCACCGGCCGTTCGCCCTGCATCATCTGCAGCGTAAACTTCGCCATCACACCGGAGTACGGCGAGTCCGGCACCTGACGCGGACCAAAGATATTGAAGTAGCGCAGGCACACCGTCTCCAGACCATAGACCTGCCAGTAGCTCTGCATGTAGAGCTCACCTGCCAACTTCTGCACTGGATACGGTGCAATCGGCTGCGGCTTCATGGTCTCAACCCGAGGGAATCCGGGTTGGTTGCCATATGCGGATGACGAAGCGGCATAGACCACGCGTTTCACATTGTTCGCGCGCGCCGCTTCCAACAGATTGAAGGTGCCGTTGATATTGGTTTCGTGGCTTGGCCGCGGCTTCTTAACCGAGCGCGGCACCGAGGGCAAAGCCCCCTCGTGAAAGATGTAGTCCACGCCTTCGCACGCCTTCATCACGGCATCCGCGTCACAAAGGTCGGCTTCGACGAAGTCGATCCCATCCATCACCGGCGCGAGATTCTCGCGCCGTCCCGTAGCAAAATTGTCGAGCGCCCGGACCTGCTCTCCACGGGCAACTAACGCTTCCGTCAGATGCGATCCGATAAAGCCGGCAGCTCCTGTAATCAGATACTTCGCCATAATGACCGATAAACCCTTAAACGCAATTATTGCTTCTTCGACTCGGTAATGAAATAGCACCTGGTCCGAATTTTCTACCCTATCTGCCGGATATATCGTTTCGAGTCGAACTTTCGCCCGGTAGATTCGCGCGACATATACCGGATCTTCCCAAAGATAGGCCGCTCATTCCATGGCCGGTCGAACTTTCCCAGCATCGCCCAGGCGATACCGGCGTATCCATTCGGATCGCGCCCGTCGAGGAAGTACTTGTCGTTGAGATGGATACCTCGCCGCACCGCTATCTTCACGCTCGGCGACCATTCCAGGATCTTTTTCGCCCAGTACATGCGCATGACGTTGTGCATCCAGCCGAAGTCAAGCATCTGGCGCTGTGCCGCATTCCACAGGTCGTCGTGGGTCTGGGCAGCCTCCAGTTGCGCCAGGGAATACAGGTGCGGCCGTTCGTCCCTGGCATGCTCCACTATCGTTTGCTTAGCCCAGTTCTCCGCTGCGGCGTCCGAATCGTAAACGTCATGCTGAAACCAGCAGTAATTGATCGCCAGCTCCCGCCACACCAGAAGCTCATTGAAGTAGCTGTCGCGGGCGGACTTCAACCCAGGCTCTTTCTTCACCGCCTCCTGCACGGCAAGCGCGATTGCCAGCGGCCCGATGTGGCCAAAGTGCAGGTATGGCGAAAGCCGTGAGCTGCCATCCAGCTCCGGATGATTGCGGTCGTGCTCATACCCTGCGAGCATCTCCCGCACAAAGTGCCGCAGCCGTTTCATCGCCGCACGTGTTCCTCCGGTCCACTCCTCGACGGGAAGGACGCTGCGGTCCAGGTCTCTCCATCCCCGCGTGATGTCGAGATTTAGATTCTCCGCTTGCAGTCCGCGTGGATGCCTCCAGGCATGCTGCGCAGTGGGATTTCGGTAGGGCTTCAGGAAATGCGGCCATAACTTTTGTACGCGCGGCCTCAGCGTATAGGCCCCGTATTGAGCTTTTTCCAGCAATCGCGAAGGCACCACCACATCAGCATCCACCGTCCAGAACGGCATATCGATATGCCGTGCAATATGCCTGCGCCAGCTCTCTGGTGCACGCATCGGGTTCTCATCTCCGATGACGATGGCGGCCTTCGCCTCAGCGAAGAACTTCAGGTGATCCTCATGCGGGGGACGGCGAACAACAAAGCTGACATTGCGCTCCGTCAGGTCGTGCTCAACATCGCGCAGTCCCTGGTTAAGAAAGGAGTAATGGCGCAGGTTGGCATGCGGAAAGTTCGAGATCGCGGCGAAGTACACCACGACCGGCAGGCCGAGTTCGTTGCCCAGATCGATTGCCGTATCCAGTGCATGATTATCGACGCCACGTTCAGCGCGCTGCATCCAGTAGACGACGCATTTTCCAGCCCTGTCCGGCATCCCGCAACGACGCACGGTCACACGCGGGTCTTCCGCAATGGCTCTGAGGGTGTCGGGCAGCTCCAGCAAATCGGTCATATCAATAAGAATGCGGCCCGAAGGCCGCATTCGTGTACTGCAATTTCAGGTAGCTTTGCCTTACCAAAGTCCCCAGGCGCGACTCATATAGTCACTCAGCGTCATCGCAATCAGGACGAGGAAGGTGAAGACGCCGGCGCCGATGGTCAGCTTGAGCAGCTTGGACTGGTACTTCATGTGCATGAACCACAGGATCACCACCGTCGCTTTGATGACAGCAATGAGGACAGCCACGATCGGGTTCAGGGCGCCCATCTCGACATAGGCGGCCGCCACCGTGATCGCGGTAAGCGCCAGCAGTGTGCCGTAGATAGTCAGATAGACCGAGGGCCCGACGATGTGGTGCTCATGATGCTCGGGATTCGTGATGTTTGCAGGGTCGTGATGAAGATCCGACATTTACTTTGCTCCCAGATCGATGAGATACAGCAGCGGGAAGAGGAAGATCCAGACGATATCGACGAAGTGCCAGTACAGACCGAAGTTCTCGATCGGCGCAACATAGCCTTCGGTGAACTCGCCGCGGTTAGCGCGAACCATGTACCAGAAGATCAGCACAATGCCGATGATCATGTGCAGGGCGTGCATGCCGGTCATAGCGAAGTAGAGCGAGTAGTAGACCTGCGTCTTCTGCGCCATATCGACGCCAAGCTTGCCGAAGTCGGCAATCGAAAACTTCAAGCCCGGGATGTGGCTGTCGTGCCACTTCTCGGCGTACTCAAAGTACTTCACCACCAGGAAGGCGATACCGAAGAAGTTGGTCAGACCCAGAAAGTTGACCAGCGCCTTACGCTTGCGCGTCTCCGCCGCCCACACGGCCATCGCCATGCAGAAGCCCGACGTGATCAGGATGCCCGTATTCAGCGCGCCCAGCTTGATGGAGAGCGTGTGGCTGGCGGCGACGAAGGCCGGGTTGTACCAGTTGCGGTACAACAGGTAGGCCATGAACAGACCGCCGAAGAACATGATTTCGGTCAGGAGGAAGAGCCACATGCCGAAGCTTGCCGCCTCGCGCTGCTGCTCCTCCGTCTCAAAATGATGCCGATGCTGCGGCAGATGCACGTGTTCGTGCTCGTGCTCCTCGTGCAGCTCGCCGGGTTGCGTTACTACCATCGCGTTATCCAACGGTCGTCACCTCTTGTTTCTGCTTGTGGGCCAGCCACTCAAAATCGTATGCCTCGTAGTCGACATACGGAATCTCCGTAAAGTTCTCGGTCAGCGGCGGCGACTGCAACTGCCACTCCAGACCGGTAGCCTGCCAGGGATTAGGACCAGCAATCTCACCGTACTTCAGCGACCACGCCAGGTACAGGATTGGCAGCAGATAGCCGACGCCCAGAACCGTTGCGCCCGCCGTCGACAGCACATTCAGCACCTGGTAGTCAGCCGGGTACGCATGGTAACGGCGCGGCATGCCCAGGTAGCCAAGAATGAACTGCGGGAAGAACCCTTATACAGCGTCGCCGACCAGTTGAAGATCTTGATAGCTGAAGGCACGGCAACCAGCATGGTCAGCAGTGAGAAGACCAGAGCCGAGTAGTTGGAGACACCCATGATGAACATGTGGTGCGCCCATACGAAGAAGCCGAAGACCGCGATGGCCACGGAAGAGAAGGCGACGGCCGTATAACCGAAGACGCGTTTACGGCTGAAGTTTGCCATCACTTCGGAGATCACACCCATGCCCGGCAGAATCATGATGTACACGGCGGGGTGCGAGTAGAACCAGAACAGGTGCTGGAAGAGCAGCGGATCGCCGCCCTTGGCCGGGTCGAAGACTCCCAGGCCAATCGTACGCTCCAGAACCACCAGGACGATCGCAATGGCCAGAACCGGTGTACCCAACACCATCAGGATGGAGGCAGCGTAGTTCGACCACACGAACAGGGGCATACGGAACCAGGTCATGCCCGGTGCGCGCATACGGTGAATCGTCACGATGAAGTTCAGACCCGTGAAGATCGAGCTGAAGCCGGCGACGAAGATCGCCAGACCGGTCGTAATCACGTGCGTGTTCAGATAGTGCGTCGACAACGGCGTCGTGAAGGTCCAGCCCGTGTCCACACCACCCAGAACCAGCGCGGTCAGCGTGAAGGTGCCGCCAATCAGGTACAGGTACCAGCTCAACAGGTTGATCTTCGGGAAGGCAAGATCCCTTGCTCCGATCATGATCGGGATCAGGAAGTTGCCGAGTGTTGCCGGAACCGAGGGCACCAGGAACAGGAAGATCATCACGATGCCGTGCATCGTGAACATCTTGTTATAGGTGTCGGCAGCCAGCAGGTCACCTGCAGGAGTCAGCAGCTCCAGACGCACCAGGCCTGCAAATGCTCCACCCAGGAAGAAGAAGCCGGTGATCGAGATCAGGTACAGCATGGCGATGCGCTTGTGGTCTCCGGTCAGGAGCCAGCTCAGCAGGCCGTGCTCAGCGTTCAGGTAATTCCGCTTCGGAAGAGCAGCAGTGCTCTGATCCGGAAGGCTAACGATAGTGCTCATGGCTTCACCATCCCCGGCGTGGTCGGCGCCGCTTCTGTGGACGTTGCTGTGGTCAGCGTTTGCTGCACACGATAGTTGGTCTTCAGAGACTTGAGGTACTCCACCAGATCGATCAGGCCTTCTTCGCTGATCTGGCCCTGGTAGGTCGGCATAATCGGCTTATAGCCGGCCGGAACGTGCGACGACGGATTCAGGATCGTGTCGCGCAGAAACGCCTCGTTGGCAAGCTGCGTCGATCCGTCTTCCATCTGAACCTTCTTGCCGTACAGACCGGCGAGGTTTGGTCCGCGGGCGCCGGCAGCGCCGGTGTGGCACTGGTTGCAGCCCAGGCTCGCAAACAGGCGCTCACCGTTCTGTGCCAGGCTCATGCCGCTGGTCGAGGCGTCAGTCCACTTCTGGTAATCGTCTGGCGACAGAGCCGTGACCGTACCGATCATGCCCGAGTGCAGCGTGCCGCAGTACTGGGTGCAGAACAGGTGATAGACACCCGGCTCGGTGGCATTGAACCACACCGTCGAGTAGCGGCCGGGAATCACCTCACGCTTCACGCGGAACTCGGGGATCGAGTAGGAGTGGAACACGTCCTGCGAGATCATGGTCAACTGCACCGGACGGCCTGTGGGCACGTGCAGCGTGTTGATCTCGTGCTGGCCGCCTGGATGCTCGGCCTTCCACATCCACTGCTTGCCGACGATGTAAATGTTCATCGAGTTGGCAGGCGGGTTGTAGATGCGGAAGTACAGCAGCGCGCCCCAGACGAAGGTCACGAGGAAGATGACCAGCGGAATGATGGTCCAGGTTGCTTCCAGCAGCGTGGAGCCTTCGATCTGCGTCGCCTCGGGGTTGCGCTCCTTACGGTAGCGGAGCGAGAAACCGAAGATCAGCGCGCCGACGATCAGCACACCGACAAGCGTCATCGCCAGCAGGAAGAAGTAAAGAGCGTCGGCATAGGGAGCAATGGTCGACGCCTCCTTCGGAAACAACGCCGAAGAGGTGAGCCACTTGTTTAGAAATTGCCAAAGTACCGGACTGATTCCCATCGTTTCCCTTTATCCGTTCTGTCGCTTCGTCAAAGAATGATCACGTCCCAGCCTTACATCCCGCCGGAACATCAAGAACATGAACCCACCCAGGCCGGCCACGGTAACCATGCCGCCCAGTTGCACCACACGCGACACGATCAGGCTGTGCTTGTTCTGCTGTGGGTCGTAGTGATAGCAATACGTCAAAATGTTGGCGACCGGCGAACCGATCTTGTTGCCGGAAGCATCGATCAGGCCGAGCAGCAGATCCTTGGGCGAGTACTCCACGCCCATGTAGTACTGCGCCAGCCGTCCCTCGGGTGTCACCACTTCCAGCGCCGAGGCATGCGCGAACTGCGAGGTCTGCCCATCCGGGCTCTTTACCTCGACATAGCCATAGCCTGTCGCCTGTGAGGCCGCATCGATCGAGGTCTTCGGTCCGACCAGAAAGTGCCAGCCGTTCGCCGTCTCCGGGTGTCCATACCGCTTCACATACATCGCCTTCTTCTCGGCCGCATCCTGCGGGGTCTCCCGCGGATCGATCGAGACCATCACGATGTTGAAGTCACTGCCCGGCTTCAGCTTCACCATCTGAAGAGCGGAGGCCATGCCATCCATCTCCTCTGAGCAAAGCATCGGGCAGCGGTAGTACACCAGAGCAAAGAGCCCGGGCTTCTTGCCGTCGAAGTAGTCGTTCAGCGTGACGGACTTTCCGGTCTCGTCCGTGAACGGAACATGCAATGGCAGTGGCGTATTCAGGTGCTGCTCCACGCCTACGCGCTGCAGCACGGTCGGCAGTTGCCCGCCGCTGACTTCGCCAGTCTGTTTGTCACCATAGCCGCTGACCTGCCCTGTTTGTCACCATAGCCGCTGACCTGCCC
>NZ_JBFRCY010000124.1:0-9188 GCF_052113305.1 Terriglobus sp. YAF25 | reverse complement strand
CGTTTTCATTGCGGAAAACGCCCATAGATACGGAATCCCTACACTACACCTACAGGAGAAATGCTCTAGCTGTTGGGCGCCGTTAATCGGGTCGGGTTCGGCATAAGGCTCTCGATGCTCGCCGGTGTAATGGGCGTACCGGAGGCGGCAGCATACGCTGTCAGCGCTTTGGCAACGAGCGCCGCTAGTATCGTCAGAATCCTTTCAGCGACAGCCGCTTCATCCGAAACCTGCGGATAGGTATCCTTGATGATCTCAAGCACGATCGCCGCATCGCGTTGGATCTCCTCGGTTGTACTGATGATTGCTGCCGCAGTTGTGTCGTTGCTCATTTACTGTCCTCCGACATAGATCTGCTTGACGCTCACTACCGCCGGCCCCAGGTTGGACAGTGCGCTATTCAACGCAGCTATCTGCGCCGTCACATCGCTGTCCTGATCCACGGTCAGCTTTGCCGCCTCGTACATCTGGAAGGCCCGGACCGCTGCGGTTTGCGCGTCCTTTGCTTTGTTAACCGCGTCGTAGGACGCTTGCGTGTGAGGCAGCGTACCTGTCTCATAGTCGATCTGGGCCTGATCGATAAGGGTTTTGGAGGCGGACAGTGTTTGAAATGTCTTGCGCTCAAAGTCGTTGCAGCCTGTCAATCCGAATGAGCCCAGCAGCAGGGAAGCGACAAGGAACGCAGCAAGTTTCGAGCCTGCCGTTCGGCTCTCCTCGACGGGAGGAAGTGGGCTCTGCTTCAGATATCCGGCGGCACTGACGATACCGGCAACAATGGCGACAACTGCAAGGTGCTGTAGTCCCAGGAGTGTATCGATATTGAATTTTTCAGAGTCCACGAGGATTGTGGCGAGAGAAGTGGCAGCGCCGCCGATAAAGGCAGCACCAAGGCCGTGCAGCCAAAGCCGCGTGTTTGGYGACATAGATTCTCCTTTGTTATCCGGCCCGCATGAGGTCGGAGTCTCGCTTCGCCCGCTTGGGAACCTCTTTCGCCCATGCGGAATCGAGCATTTCGTCTGCAGCCGCATTGAAGTCGCCGGCAGCGAGCAGCGCTAGCGTCTTCGTGAATCCCGCTAGGCGCTTGTGGCCGAGGTTGAAGGACATGTCGACCAGGACGGCCTGACGTGTCGGGCTCAGACCAGAGAAGGGCGGCACAAGCTTCCGCGCATCGCCTTCTGCGATTGCGATCGACTTGTCCCGCCGCGCATCGATCTGCGCATCTGTGAGCAGCGGGCAGCCGGGATACCAGTACCGGCTGGCAACCATGCCTTTTGGCATCGCAGCCACGTGGTCATAGTCGGCCGTCACATTGCGTCCGAAGAAAGCACAGGCCTCGTCCGCAGTCTCCAGGCATTCGCCTACTCCCGCGGTCACGAGGCCCTCTGTGTCGAGGTACATCCAGCGGATGCGGCCCTCGACGGGCTCGATTAGTTCTATCGCTGTCATTTCCAAAAGTGATTGGCGAGAATGACCGCAGCCGTGCCGAGCACGCCGATCATCCACCAGGCGCCCTTCGCGCTCTGCAGATGGTCCCAGAGGATGCCCACCTTCCGTCCAAGTTCGTCGAGCGTCGCCTGGCTGCTAGCCTGCGCCGCGTTTTCACGGGGAATGATGACTGTCTGGTCGTACTTCTGAATTGCAGCGGCGGCGCGGGCTTCGATCATGTCTCCAAGTACCTCTCGATCTATCTCCATGTGGTCCCTCTGATTGACAGTGAAAAGGCCCCGCGAACGGGGCCAAAAAGGTAATCCAGCAGTGGTAGTTCTATGGACAAGTGACTGACCATGTGTAGGTGACACTGGCCGTCGGAGCCGATGCAGGAAATGCAATGGTGTATTGATTGGCCGCGTTTCCGACAATGATGGACTTTGAATAATCCGTTGCGGCTGCGACGGTTGAGGGGCTATGGCTGCAAACAGCAAGGGTTGGTCTTGGCCTGTTCGTGGCGAGAGTTATCGTGACAAGGTTTCCCGTTGTTGTCGCGCCGCTGCCCATAGTCACGGTGACAATATGCGCAGCATCCACTCCGACGGCAGTACATGATGTCCCACTCCCAGCGGCGGATCCAAGCGTGCAGCTATCGACATTGACCGTTCCGCCGAGACTATAAAGGCTGGAGGTTGCAACTCCGCTGTCTACTGCGTTGTTGCTTGCATCGAAGGCGGCGAGGTTTCCGTTGTTGAGGTTGCCGATGGAGCGTAGCAGGTTCACTCCCGTACCTGGAACGGCTGTGATCGGGTAGAGCGTGTTGCCGAAGAACTCAAGTCCAGAGGGCTTGATGCCGAACTTCCGTGCGCCGTTGAAGTCGAATAGTGCCAGGTATCCGGCAAAGGCTCCGTCTGAGCTCACAAACAGACCGCATCCGCCAGAGGGGCAGGCTCCAGCGCTGCTGTTTGCTCTTATTCTGAACATCGGCACGGTGCCAGTCATAAACCCTGTTGCTGTGGCAATGTCTATATTTGGTGCTGTTGTACTTCCTGGATTGATGTAAATAGGATTGAGAAAGTTGAAAGGCGCGTTTGTATAGGTGCCAGCGCATCCTAGAGCTCCGGCCCAACTCGTACTAACGCCAAGAGAGAAGCGGCAGAAGTTATTGACATTTGCTACTGTACGCATCGCAATGCCGAAACCGCCTATTTGACCAGCGTTGGTTCCTTCTCCAAATTGGAGGTCATACAAGCTGTCTGCCGTACGGACTGACGCCCAACCACCAAAATCAACCGGAGCATTTGGCGAGTTTATACGCAAATATCCGGAAGGATTCCATTGAGATGCGGTATAGGTCGAACCAGCCTGGCCAGTGTCGTTCATGCAAGGCGGGGTATTGGCATTCGTATACAAAACGGTGTTGTAAACAACGATTGGGCCGCTGTAACCCGCGGTGCGGATTAGCGCATAATAAGCAGCTCCCAAAATCGGGCGCGCCAGGCAAACCTGAACATAGTTGGTTGAACTCAGGGTTGTTGGTCCAGTGGTAATGGACACTGCCGGAGTGCACCCAATAGGCTGAAGATTCGTAGCCCCAGCTGCACAGATCATGTATGTCGCAGACGCTGAGCCGGTCACCGGAATATAGGTCGAGGGGTTGGCATAAGTTCCGGGTGTAATGGTGATGGATCCTTCGCCGACGAGTCCGCCGAGCGCCATAATCTGTCGGTACCCACTGTTATAGATAAAGCCCTCTCCACCCGTTCGAATAAAGGAAACACTCGGGGTCGTCACAGAGCCTTGTCCGACGTGAACCGCAGTGAATGCTTTACTCGCATAGAGATCCTGCTGCGGTATCCCGCCTATCTGCTGCGTGATCGAGTTCTGTAGGGCGCGACCACCGGGCGTTTGGTGAGTTGTGTCGGCTTGACCAAACATCACACGGCGGAAGCTGTCTTGACCGTTCGGTTGAGAGTTAGTGTCATCGACATAAATAGCATTTCCTCCCGCCCGATTGATCTTAGTGACTTGATTCATCACGGCGAGATCACCACCGGCCCCCGTGCCAGTGCCAACGATGGCTGTATTTCCACCCGGATAACCGCTGACCCAAACAAGGTCCGGGGTGTAGGGGTTGCAAAGCGTATCCCATCCATAGCCGGCGGCGTTGCAAGCCGAGAGAGTTCCGAAGGTTGCCGCCTTTGCCGCATGTTGAGCAACGGTGCGGTCGTAGTCTTTTTGAAACCAGGTTTCGAGGGGATTTCCAGCTTCGTTCCTGTTATCGAGATATTGCGTGTAGATCGTATCCGGTACCGGCATTCCGTTATACCAGGGTGTCGTGTAAGAGTCCGGAGCCGCAAACAAGCTGTCATAGCTGCTGCCACCAAAACCCATGTCTTCAAATACCATGCCGCTCTGGTTGGGGTTGTAGAGTCCCCAGCCGAGAAGCTTTACGGCATCCCCGGAATTTGTGATCTTCACGATGCCGATGCCATCATGCGAAATGACTGCCTGCTGGATGCTGATATTGGAAGTGAGTATGTTCCCCCAGGAAGGAAGGGTTGTGCAGGAACCAGACGTTACGGTGATGGTCGATGTGTATGGGTTATAGCCGCTGCCGGCGCTGTTCACTAAAACATGATCGATTGCACCTGAAGAATTGGGCTCTGCGGTTCCGACAAACCCCGTTCCTCCAGTAGCTCCGAGCGTCAGCGTATTGCATCCCTGTCCGCTGCCCACGCCCTGCACTCCCACAGCGACAACACCACCCGTGGCGGCGCAGGCATTGGGCTGCGCCGAGCCGATGGTTTCATTGAAGAAATTAATCCCGTCCGGGGAGCTCTGCACATTGATGGTTGCTGGCTTACCGTCGCAAAGATAGAAGATTGAAGCCTGCTGCATGTTGCGGAAGCGGGTTTCAGTGCCCTGCTGAGAAGCAACCAAATAGAACGTTAGGGTTCCCGTCGTGCTAGAGCTCCCCAGAATGGTTGAGGAACCATTCACGGTGGTTGGGTCTGCGCTTCCGTTCGGGGAGTTAGTCACAGTCCCGCTCGTTAGCGAAGTGAGATTGATTGAACCTTGTCCAAGCCCATAAAAGCCTTCGTTGTTACCGGTTCCTACATGCGCCGCACTGCTATAAAAACCCGCGACACCCAATCCGAAGGACGACTGCATGAGGGTGTAGAAGGTTGCAAAACCGCTCACCGAGTCGCCGTGAAATGCGACTGGCCACTGCACGATAGAAGGAATGCCGGTGTTAGCGGGAGTAACTCCGTTATTGAGAAGATCGATCCAATGCGACTTGAGCGTGCCTTCGCGCGGGAAATAATCCCTGCGAGGGGTCTGCGCCAGAAACACATTGCTGCCCCTGCTGCTGTAGGTGCTTCCCGATCGATCGTCTGTAACCTGGGATGTGCAGGTCGAAATCATGTAGTTGGGCGTCGAATAAACTCCATCCGTTACGGTGGAACTCGCCGGCACGTAAACATTCAGGTTCGGGACCGYGCCGCAGGCCGCAGTGTAGGCAGCCTGGATGGTCGTATAGGTCACGCCGTCAGCAATGACCAGGCCGAGAGCAGCGGTGCTGCTACCGTTCGCGGAGATGACGTTATAGTTCGTGCCGTCTGAGAACGCCACGCCGCTCTGTCCATTGGCGAAAGTTGCGGCTCCGCCAGTGGATCCCTTGACGCATACTTGCTTCCCGCCGGTCGTCGAGTTCTTTACGTATACCGCGCGTCCAGGTGACAGCGGCAGAATCAGGCAGCGATCCGCCGTCAATGAGACGGAGCTCGTGACCATGAAGGTTCCGCGATAGGGACCGGTTCCGCTCGGGACGGTGCAGCCGCTGGGGGATGTGACATTGCAGTTGGCATCACCGATAACGACAGAGGAAAGACCGTGGTCCGAGTCAGTAGTCGAAGGGACCACAGAGTGACCGGTCAGGTTGATCTGGCCGTGAGCAGCACAAAAAGCGCCCAGCAGGGCGCATAACGCAAACAGCTTACGCATTGCGAGGGGTCTCCTTAGTTGGCTACCTTCGGACTGAAAGTGCCGTTGAGCAGGTTTGTGGACTCGTAGAGATACATCGTCACGCCGGCGCCGTTCTGGTTGATGAAGGTCACCGCGATGGGCGTGTTGAACGGCATCGCAAAACCCGTGAGGTTGTCGACGATGTTCGTATGAGCGTTGCCAAGGATGAGCAGGTAGATCTTCTGGTTGGCCGGCGAGTAGGGGCCGAATATCTGATTAACCTGGCTATTGGAGATGCCGGCGCCTGAGAGTGTTCCACTTCCGCCGCCGCCGAGAACTGCGTTCGTTCCGGATGCCGTTGCCGAGGTCGCCCCGGCCGAGCCCACTCCACCGAACACGCGCGGTGACCAGTTGATCGTCTGCGTCGCGGTCTTGGTCGTTGCTCCGATCGCGTTCAGCGTGAAGGTCGTCGATGCCTGGGAAGTTTTTGTGAAGGTGCCCGTTACTGTGCCGCTCGTGAATGGAGGAAGCAGATTTGTCGGTGAGCTGATGCCGTCAGTGTTCGTGATAGTCGCGCTCGCCGGTGCGACCGTATAACTTGCGCCGAAGCTTGGGTTTGTCACCGATGCGCCAATCTCTATCGTCTGGCCACCGGTGAAAGTGCTGATGGCGAAGGTGGGTCCCTGAGAGATGGTGACTGTGCCGCCGCTTTCAGAAAAATTGATCCCGTCGCCCTGGGTAAGGTTATAGAGAGTCTGTGAACCGTTGGGGTTCCCGTTGGTCTTGAACGTCACCGGTGGCGCTCCTCCGCCCGCAACCCAACGATGCCCATCCCACAGACGCAAGCCGGCCAGTGTGGGGTCAGTGCTGGTATTGAAGTAGCTCACACCGACTACGCTCGGCGCGCGTACTTCTCCGTCGCGATAACCAAAGGCGCCGGCTCCGGCGGGGAAGCGCGGTGCAACGACGGCGTTCAGATATGCCGTCAGATCTACGGTTGCCCCAACAATCGGCCGCGGCGCGAGGACTGCGCATCCGGTCTCACCATACGGAGTAACGCTGGCATTGGGGCAGACCGTGATCTGCCATTGCACGCCGCTCTGGTCGAGTGAGTTCGTGTCCGTGAGAACCGCAGTCATGCCGCCGGTCGCGTCGAGAGTGCCGCTTGCCGTCGATGGCACGATGACTCCACCGATCGTGGGTCTGGTGCCGGCGAAGATGCCGCCGGGCATGAGGATCTGCGCCGACCAGCTTCCATTCGTCCATCGCTGACCATCGGTATCCGATACGGTAGCTGTCACCGTCGACGTCGATGCGATTGCACAGGCCGGCAGAAGGCCGATAGCGACCCAGTAGAGAAGTCTCTTGATCATGTTGTCGTCCTTAGAGCATTTTTCCTGTTGCTGGGTATCCCGAAAGGGGCGTGAAGCGGCGTTTTCATTGAGGAAAACGCCCATAGATGCACAAGCCCTGCACTACACCTACAGGAAAAATGCTCTAGTGGAAGGTGGTTTCAACCCATGAATCCGGCGTGGAATTTACAAGGTTCGTGACGTCGCACCGGTAATAGTTGTTCTTGATCACAGGGAAAGAGAAACCGAGGGGCATCCCGGCAATCGTTGAGGTTGTGGTCATGGCGTAGACGACGGTAGACGGCGATGATGATGCGTCCGAGTAGCAGGTGATCTTGCTGTCTCCAGATCCGGAGTGCAGGCTTCCTTGACCGCTAACAAAGATGTTGTCAGCGGTTGCCTGGTAGGGCGAGCCGAATGACCGGGACCCGGTTACAACCGTTTGTGTTGAGCTCGGTGTCGAAGAGCTGTTCGTGAACGTGCAGTCCGTCGAATTTGCCCCTGAGTTATCTGCACATGCGACCCCGGTATTTGTTCCGGCGATCAGGTTCAGCTTTGCACGTTGTGTCAGATCGGTACCGCCGGCGCGGATGGTCTGGTAGTAGATCGTCGGTATCGAGCAGACGGCGCCGGTGATCTGGGAGCAGGTGTAGTCTCCCGCTACGGCGACTACATTTCCTTTGCGGCCGAAGACACTGGTGACGTCAGACTGTGGTGGAGCTCCGGTACCATAGATGCATAAGCCCTGCACTACACCTACAGGAGAAATGCTCCACAGATCATCGAACGTGTGAGGAGGTTCTCTGGCTCGACTGCAAAGGCGCGAGACTCAGTATCTCGGAGATGCATGGTGCAAGATGCGCCAGTTCCGTCAGCTTGTGGTGCACAGGCACGCCAAGCTAGAAGCTGGGAATATCCTGAGGGCGGATCTGCAAAAGTGCTCTTCTGACCCTGAAGTCGACGATGCTGCTCGAGAGAAGGCCATGAACGCTATTTCCCGCAGCCTGTATTCGCTGACTTGTTGCGAGAGCCTCGTACTGAATGACTCGCGGCCAGGAGAGTAACGCTCTCAGGTTGGCTAAATCCGTGGCTGGACGATTCAGTCTGAAAGCAACCTCTTTATCCAGGAGATCTCCAAGAAGATCTCGCTCTTTCCGTAACATCGCCTTATCTTCTTCTGTAATGACTGGATAACGTTGATTACCGGAATGCAGCCAGTCCATGAGCTTTAGATAGTGCTGATAGATCTCTGCCAGGGTTGCTTCCGATGCTTCATTGATCTTAAGCCAGGCATTGGCGGGTTCGGAGACCGGAATGTACGCATTGCCACAGATATGGAGAAACTCTCCGCGATACCACGATTCGAAGGCATCTGCCATCAACATTGCCTGGTCCCGCAGGTCGACCACGCCAGCGATTGCGACGTTATCTTTTACAGCGATGGCCTGAAGCATGGGAAGGCCATACGTGGCTGCTTCCAGAAAGTCTTTCTCATTTGCTTGCGATACGCCGAGTACACGACTCATTGTCTTAGCAACCGTGGAAGCTGAACGAAATCGAAGAAGGTGCAGCAGCTTGGTGATAAGCCAACCCACGAGGCGGATCGTGAACGTAATTGCGTAAATGCATGCCGCTACCATCAAGATGGCATAGGCCGCTTTTTGCCTGGAGGAAGGCAGGAGCAAGCCAAAGAGGCTCAATGGAATCGCTGTTCCAAGGCTCCATAACCTCCAACGGTCACTAACTTGTGGGAAGAACTGCATGCGACGCAATTCTACTATCCCATCGCCGGTAACAAGGAGCAGGGTTTACGGCGTCTGCGCACTCTTCCTAAGGTTGGGGACCATAGCCAAGCTGCTGGAGGATCGCTACCAGGCGGCGTGAGCCAAGTGACAGATTTCCTGCCTCAATGACAAGCTGCTGTCCATTTGGAGTTGAGAGCAGTTGATTAATCACCGGATCGCCGACACCTGCCGCAATAAGAACCTTCGAGCCCCGATCAATCCAGGCGCCGGTGCCCTTCATGCTGGAGGAGGCTTTTTGGATACTGGACCGAACGGCGCGGTTTCCTTCAGACTCGGGACCGCCGCCGAGCCATTTCAGCCCTCCCTGGACTATAGGCCCCACGCCCTTATCGAGAGGGACGTCGGAAGCTCGCGGTCGCGGGGAGTGCTCATTACGTCTCGCCGATTCCGTTGATTGGTCTGCGATGATCTTTAGATTGCCGACTCTTTCTTGAAGCTTGGCGGCCTCTTCCGGGGAAAGATTCGGATTTCGCGCCAGAGCCTCCTGAGCTGCCAAATCCGAAACTTTGGCTAAGTCCCT
Source organism: Terriglobus sp. YAF25 (assembly GCF_052113305.1). Lineage (NCBI taxonomy): Bacteria > Pseudomonadati > Acidobacteriota > Terriglobia > Terriglobales > Acidobacteriaceae > Terriglobus > Terriglobus sp. YAF25. The sequence continues at coordinate 114 of NZ_JBFRCY010000124.1, read as the reverse complement.
CATGGAGTTGATCGAGAGTTTGTGTCGTTGCATGAAGTTCAGAATGGTGGAAGTCTCTGCGATTGCGGCCTTCTCAAACGCTGCTCTTTCGTTTTCCGGAACCTTCAGGGAGGG
>NZ_JBFRCY010000123.1:0-10653 GCF_052113305.1 Terriglobus sp. YAF25 | reverse complement strand
GCAAATGGAGGATCGACGCAGTCCTTCAACTTCTCCATCGTCATTGAGCCGTAGGCCTGGCCGGCAGCATCAACGTGAAAGGGGGATTCAGCGTGGCTGAATCCCCTCTTCGTTTAACTACGACATAGCGGCAAATTCGATTCACTGCAGAGTTATAGAGCGGGCCTTCAGCCCTTTAACTTTTTGTGAGCATCCGAGACCTGGGGCGTTGCCCCAGGCTGGTATAGAACGCGCCTTCAGCGCTACTTTGCGTAAGCGTTGCTATGAGTCCAACGGTCGCACCAGTCATTGACCGTCTGATACCACAGCCGCGAATTCTGCGGCTTCAGCACCCAGTGGCCCTCATCCGGGAAGTACAGCATCTTGCTGGGTATGTGAAGCCGCTGCAGCGCGGTAAAGAGCTGGAAGCCTTCACTGACATCGAGACGGTAGTCTCTCTGACTATGAACAACCAGCGTGGGTGTCTTTGCGTTTTTGATATTCAGCATGGGCGACCACTTGCGGAAGGGATCCTGCGCGGCGGATAAGGACGCGTAACGCCACGGCTGGCCAGGTTCCTTGTCACCGGCACGACGGAACTCCCACTCGTTAAACCACATCTCTTCTGTAGAGCCGTAGGCCGACTGCGGGTTGTACATGCCGTCGTGCGTCACAATGCACTTGAAGCGATGACTATGCGTCAGAATCCAGTTGGCCATGAAACCGCCATAACTCGCTCCGAGAGCACACTCACGGTCTTTATCAATGAATGGATAATGCGCTTCGGCATAGTCGAGGCCCTTCATCAGATCGATGTATGACTTACCACCCCAGTCTCCATTCACACCATCGATGAAAGCCTGGCCATACCCCGTGGATCCACGCGGGTTAATCATCACAACGACATAGCCGTTAGCGGCGAAGAGCTCGGGGTTCCAGCGATAGCTCCATGCGTCGCCCCAGGCGCCTTGGGGGCCGCCGTGAATGAGGAACTTCAGCGGATACTTCTTCTGCGAATCAAAGTTCGGCGGGCGGATGATGAAGCCCTGCACGGAAGTGCCACCGGCGCCTGGGAACTTGAAGGACTCCATCGCCGGAAGCTCAAGCTGATGGATCAGGTCATCATTCCCTTTTAGCAACTCCGCGTAATGATCCGACGGGCCTGCCGTTGCCACCGAGACGATACTTGCCGGGCGGTCTACCTTCATCGCAGCCGCAATCAATGTCTTGCCGTCAGGCGCCAGAGCTAGAGAACTGAACTCCGCTCCATGCACGACGTCTTTTGCTTCCCCGGCAGCCTGACCATCAATCTCAACAGCAAGTACAGGCTCCTGCCCCTCCGAACCCGAAGCGAAGTAGATATGCTTCGAATCAGGCGACCAGGTAAACTCATCCACCCAGTTGTCGAATTTTCTGACTGCCTCTCTGGTCGTCTTCTTTTCCCGGTCATACAACATCAACCGGAAGCGGTCTGACTCATATCCGGCTCGCGCCTGCGAACGGAAGGCAAGGTACTTCCCATCAGGCGAATACGCCGGACCATCATCACTGCCGGGTGAGGTCGTAAGCTTGACCGGTTTTGCACTCGGAGCAGTAAGGTCCACCGTGTAGATATCGTTATTGGTGCTGGCCGCCGGAACCTCGTCCATATTCACCACGTAGGCCAGCTCTTTCTCGTCGGGCGAGAACGCATAGCCCACGGGTCCGCCGAGCGAGAAGGTAGGAGCGATGTGGTCTTTGATATCGCGTGTGGGTGTCACATCGTGCATCTGCTTGCCATCGGCACTGACCAACAGAACGTGGCTTCGCTTCGATCCCTGGTAGTGATCCCAATGGCGATAGAGAAGACCATCCCAGATCTGAGCCTTTACCGGGCTCTTTGCTGCGGCATCGTCCTTTGCCTTGTTGCAGGCATCGTCTACAGCACCTTCAGTCGCGCACTCCGGATAGACCTCGCTGACGAACGCGATCCAATCGCCCTTTGGAGACCAGATGGCTCCATCAGCTTCGGTCGAGATACTCGTAAGCTTCTGCGAGGGGCCAACGATTCCCTGCTGCTCATCCCAGGGCGCGAGATAGATCTGCTGGCTACCCTCATTACTGGAGAGGAAGAGCACCTGTTTGCCATCAGGAGAGAAGCGGCCTGCAGTCTCTCCGTCCTTGCCCGCAGTGATAGCCTTCTCCTTCGCGCTGCCGTCGACGGGAACGGTATAGAGGTGCATGGTCTTTTTATTAGTAGCCAGATCCACGGAAGTGACCGAGAACATTACCCATTTTCCTGATGGCGAAATCTGCGGGTCGGTAACGCGCTTGATCTGTTGCAGGTCTTCAAAGGTCATCGGGCGTTTTGCCTGCCCGGAAGCGGCTACGACCGCGCCGACGGTGATTGCGCTGAAGAGAACAAGGGATCGCATGAGGAGATTAGTCTACGCCCGTCCTCACAAACGTTCTGAGCCACCTCGGCGCCTAGATGATAGCGGCGTCCTCGATCTGCGGTGCGCCGATTCGTCCATCAACAACATCTACCTTCAGCACCACTTCGATGTTCTTATGGATCCAGTCCGGTCCTAAGCGACGATCGAGCTGTGCCAGCAGCTCCGGATTCACCGCGAACTGCGATGCGGCATCTGTCCCAAATCGCTGCAGTCCTGCGATCACGACGATTGTGTTCGCCGTTGACGCCTCCCGGAAGCGAGCGACGATGGCGTAATCAGGCTTCTGATCGAAAGGTTTTGAAGGATCCCGTCTCCAGATCCTTCCTGGATTTGCATGATCCAGGATCGCTTCGTCGGGTTTCGGCTGGAAGTGGAAACGAAGCGGCTCGAGAAAACGCTGAGCCCACTGGTTGTTGTACGCACCAATAAAGATGACGGGACCATCTGAGATCTGGGCCAGCGTCGTCGTTGCAGCCGATTGGACTCGATACTGACCGGCGTGACCGTTTAAAACCACCGCTACCCGCCCCACTGCCAGAGTACTTCCGAAGGAGAGAAACGGATCTGGGATGGACTGATCGGCTACCTTTGTCCCCGATGGCGAGGCCGCGGAGAACACTACACCGCCTGGGCAAATCAAAGCCGGCTGCTTCGTTTCGAGTACAGGACGCCAGAAGCCGGCCAACGCATCCCTGTGTAGAAAGCCGCGCACCCATAAAAAGCCCGCTCCTAATATAAGGAGGCACAGCAAAGAGATGGATGCCAGCGCGGTCCGCTTCCACTTTTCGGCAGATCGCAACTCTGCTATCAGTCCGGCAAAGGCCCGATCGTCCACGGGAGCTGGGCTTACCTGCACCACTCCGCTCTCTGTCGCCTCAAGCCGTTGAAACTCCGGCACATACGACCGCGTTGATAAGACGATGTGGATTGGGTCAGCTTCGCGGGCGTGATGATAAAGAGCAAGTCTCTTTCGCACTTCGCCCGCGGAATAACGGACAGCAGTATCGGTATTGGTATCGTAGTCCACCGGGCGGCCAAAGACTTCGACACCGATGGTCCGCTCTTTGAGCTGATCGCCCTGGCCTTCGAGCGTCTTCTCGACCAGATATTTCAGCAGGGCCGGGTAGCGCTTGCTGCTGGAGAACTGCGGACTCCTTAGCACCTTCTGCAGCGAGGCGCGCACCTCTTCCCGGTCCGCCTCTGTGACAGGCGTCCATAAGACCCGCTCTAGACCAACCGTGGACATTTGCTRATAAGCCGCAATCATAGCGCACATCAGCACTTCCGGTCATCCACCAATTGTTTGTCCCATGTTTGAGACAAACGTTTTTCTTCAGTACCGGGAGCGAACACTCTGTTTCAAACAGTGAGTCACTTGCAAGTTGTGACTTGAGAGACGAGCGTGGCTTTTGGCCTTAAGGAAGCCCCAAAAGAGCTCCTGAGGCGTTGTGGGTGATCCCGAGGAATGACCTGGATCACCTTTCATAGGGAGAGCTAGAGAATGCGAATAGTTCGTAGTTGCGCGTTAATCATCGCGCTATTACTCTGCACCGGATTGACGACTGCCTTCGCCCAGTTGAGCACGGCGACGATGTTCGGAACGGTGACCGACAAAACCGGTGCGGTGGTCCCAAACGCCACCGTTACCTTCACGCAAACGCAGACCAACTTCATCCGCGTCGGCAAAACCAAGGAAGATGGTTCCTTCCGCGAAGAATTCCTTCCCATTGGCCCATACAGGATTACAGTGACGGCCGACGGCTTCAAGACGCTGGAGCGGTTGGGCATCGAGCTTTCCGTGATGCAGAGCGCCGGCCTGACGCTGGAGATGGAGATCGGAGCCACGGCTGAAACCGTCAACGTGACGGCTGATATCCCGCTGGTAAACCTGGGATCCGCGACGCTGGGCTCGACGGTGGACAACCGGCAGATCGACAACCTGCCGCTGGTAAACCGTAACGTTGACCGTCTGCTGCAGCTTGTACCCGGCGTACAGTCGGTGAACACGGTCAACAACCTGGGCTACCAGGAGATCAAGGTCCTGGTGAACGGATCGACAGACGGCTTCGTCGGCCAAGTCTCTTACTATCTGGACGGCGGGCTGAACATGACCGGCCTCCGCAACTCGGGTAACCAGGTGCCGAATCCCGACGCGGTAAGCCAGTTCAACGTCGTAACCAACAACTACAGCGCGCAACTGGGGCGTTACTCCTCGGCTGTGGTCAGCGTTGTGACCAAAAGCGGCTCAAACAGTTTCCACGGATCGGTCTTCGAATTCTTCCGCGATAAGAACTTCAACTCTGTCGCTCATAACTCCAGCACCAAGGGCGACTACAACCAGCATCGTTTTGGCGCGACGTTTGGCGGGCCGATCCGCCGGAACAAGGACTTCTTCTTCGGCAGCTTCGGTGTGTATCGTTTTCGGACAACAGCAACCAACAGCGGCAGCCTGCCGAGTGTGGCGCAGCTCAACGGCGACTTCTCCGAGAACATGCCCTCGGACATCACCAAGTGCAGCGACACCCCCACATCCCTCGACAATGCGAACCAGAAGTTCCTGGTCTGCGATCCTGATCCCAACAGCCCGACCTACAAGCAACCATTGCCGGGCAACAAGCTGAAGTTCCGTGACCCGACAGCCGTCAACATACTGACTTACATTCGCAGCGCGATCACGAAGCAACCGAAGCTTCCATTCCAGACAGGGGATACGCAATATACCTATCGCGTACGCGAACCCGCACCGGAACAGAACGAGGAGTATCTGATCAAGACGGATCACCAGATCACGCCGGCACACCGGGTGACCCTGAACTACTTCCTGTTGAACTACAAGCTACACGTCAATCTGGGCGGCTTTACACAGCAGTGGTCGTCCTCTGACTACAAGAACAAGCAGCAGAATGCAAACATCAGCGATATATGGACGGTCAGCGGCCGCACCGTCAACCAGTTCTGGCTGAGCTACACGCGGCAGAACGGCGGACGGAATGCAGTCTCGGGAGATCCATCGAAGCAGACACTGGCGGACTTCGGCTCCGACCTGGGTGTGGTGGGCACTCCCTCACTGGCGCAGATCTCGATTGGCGGCGTKGAGGGCTTCACGCTGACCCAGGCCATCACCGGACCAAAGGCAGGGGCAAACGTCTATGCTGTCCGCGACGTTCTTTCGACGACCCGTGGCAATCACTCACTGTACCTCGGTGGCGAAGCCGGCCTGGAGAAGGACTTCCAATTGACCTCGCTGAACAACTATGGATCGTTCAGCTTCTCGAGCACGACCGGCAGCACCTTTGCCCGCACGACCAACGCTCTGGCTGATTTTCTCTCGGGACGCCCTTCGAGCATGGGCCAGGACACCGGCCTGTACGCAAACGCGAACTGGTTCAGCTACGGCATGTTTGCCCAGGACGACTGGCGCATCCTTCCGAACCTGACGTTGAACACCGGTGTGCGCTACGACATCCAATTGGCGCCGACCGACAGCCGCCACATGAACTCCAACTTCGTTCCGGGTGCGCAGTCACATGCATTCCAGAACGTATCGATCATCGGGACGACGCAGAAGCTGGCTCCGCTCGGTATGCAGTTCCCGGGTGATCCTGGCGTTCCAAATGGCGGTGCGTTCACTCCGCTCAACCATGTCTCGCCCCGTTTCGGCTTCAACTGGGACCCGGACGGCAAAGGCAAGACTGTGTTCCATGGAGCGGCCGGGCTGTTCTTCGGCGGCATCTCCGGCAACCAGTGGGAGTTCCCGTCAAACTACGCTCCGTACGCCGTGCGTAACAGCGGCTACACCAAAGTGGCGTCGCTCACGCATCCGTACCAGGGTGACCCGACGGAGTTCCCAACGGGCACGAACCCCTATCCATCTCTCCAGTTCGACTACAAGACGGGCACAGCATCTTTCCTTCCGTTCAACCAGCTCGTAGCGATGGATCCGAACTACCGCTGGCCGTACTCGATCCAGATCAACTTCGGCTTCCAGCAGCAGTTCGGCAACGGCCTCGCCCTGAGCGCAAACTACGTGGGTTCGCTCAATCGCAAATCGCCGCTGTACAACGACATCAACGGACCAATCTTCAACATCAACCCGGACACTGGACTCTCCGGTCCTTCCTGCTTTACAGATACCGCTCACAAGATCCCGGATACCACCAAGGCCTGCGGTTACGCGAATACGAGCGCAACGATCAACAATCGGCGCCCTCTGAACGCGCAGTTCGGCCTTTCGGCGGCGAACCCAACCTACAGCAACGTCTGGATCATCCGCTCGAACCAGAACTCGAACTACAACGGTCTGCAGGTGAAGATCGAGCAGCGCCTGACGCATCACGTCAGCGCCAGCGGTTATTACACCTGGAGCAAGACGCTGCAGAGCAACTCACTGGACTCCACAAGCGGCCTGAACGGCACCTTCGTCGATGCCAACTACCCCGAACTGGAGTACCGTCAGCGTTCTGACCAGGACCGCCGTCACATGATGACGATGTCCTTCGTCTGGAAGCCCGACTACTTCACGCAGTACAACCGTCTTGTGCGTACGGCCCTGAATGGCTGGACCGTCACGGGTATCTGGACTGCGAACAGCGGCCAGCCCTTCACCGTCACCACCGGTAACGACAACTACTTCTCCGGCCTGGGCAACAACCGTCCGAGCCTGAAGCCTGGCGCCGTTGCCCATACGCTGCCGCAGAGCTCGCGCGTGGCCGAAATGAAGCAGTGGTTCGATACCTCCGTGTACTGCCGTCCGGGTACGGACGCCGGCTGCCCGGGTGTCGGTCCTGGAGGTCTGCTGGGCAACACGCGTCCTGCGACGCTCGACGTCCCTGGCTACCGCAATGTCGATGCTTCGCTCTTCCGCAGCTTCAATGTCTACGAAGAAGTGAAGTTCCAGCTTCGCGGCGAATTCCAGAACGTCTTCAACCTGGTCAACCTGGGTGGACCTTCGGCGTCGATGTCCGCATCGAACTTCGGCCAGATCACCGGCAGCGGTGGCGGCGTCCGCGTCATCCAGGTCGGCGGACGAGTTCTCTTCTAACGAAGCACAAACCGATAACAAAAAAGGGAGCCTTCGGGCTCCCTTTTTTGTTACCCGGCTAACATTACCGCCTCGCAACCCGTTGCAGGGATGTTTGTTGCGCGAAACAACGCGCGATAAAGCGCGTTTGAGCAGAACGTAAGGCGGAGGTTACCGCATATGAATACGATCAAGTCGGCAACGAAGTGGATGGGTGGAGCGGCAATGGCTGCCGTGATGTTCTTCGGTCTCTCACACAAAGCTGAGGCGCAGCATGTCTCGTTTGGCGCACCAGTACTGGGAGCACGAGCGTTGGGAGCGCGAACACCGCTATGACCGCGACTACCGTCGGGACTACGACCATGATCGCGGACGCGGCTATGACCGTGACCACGGCTATGGGTACGGCTACGGACGCCGCTAATTAAAAGATCTTCCACCCGGGGCGGGCGCACCTTCCCGCCCCGCATTTTTCTTATTTGAAATCAGCAGGTTACAGCAGCGACCCGGGATTTTTGAAAGGTTGCGCGCAACACAAAGCGAAGTTCCCCGTTCAACCTGATGTACGCAGGAGGCAAATGCGATGAATGCTCTGAAGACGATTTCCAGGTGGATTGCAGGTGCTGCACTGGCCGGTGCGATGTTTATCGCCGCTCCGCAGAAGAGCGAGGCCCAGGTTGCGGTTGGTGTTCAGGTTGGCGGCCCGGTAGTCGTGGCTCGTCCGGTTCCGCCGCCCTATTATCGGCCGTACTATGGCGGCTACTACCGCCCCTATGGCTACCGGCCTTATGGCTACTACGGACCGAGACCTGTCTACTACGCTCCGCGTCCGGTGTATGTGCGGCCGGTACCGCCGCCCTACTACTATCGCCCGGGCCTCAGCTTCGGAGTCCGTATTCGCTAGAGCATTTTCCCTGTAGGTGTAGTGCAGGGCTTCCGTATCCATGGGCGTTTTCCGCAATGAAAACGCCGCTGCACACCCTTCCGGGATACCCAGCAACAGGGAAAATGCTCCTAAGGAACAACGTATAAAAATCCCCGCTCCAATAGGAGCGGGGATTTTTGTTTAAGCCTGATTTACAAAAGAGTGGCGTCGAGGGTGATTTCAGCAGCAGCGAGAAGACGCGAGATGGGGCAGTTCTTCTTGGCGCCGTCCGCGATCTCGTGGAGAGTACTCCTGATCCTTCAGAACGCCGCTCTGCGTCGAGATAACGCCGCTTCCGTCCTTCAGTCCACCCTTCCATACCGCGGTTGCGGTGCGATCTGCGATAGCCATCGATTCTTTCTCCTTGTACCGGGTTAGATGCTGCGATTTTTTTCGCGTTGCAGGTGTATGCTCCTGCCATGCAGACGCAACCTGAACAAACGGTTGAGGCGGCCGCCGAGGATACGGAAAGCTGCCCGCTGCCCGGCGAACACCACCAAGTGTACTGTCCGACGTGCTCGGCGCGCCTTACCAGCCGCCGATGCAAGCTGATCTGTGACCAGTGCGGGTATTACATGTCGTGCGCGGACTATTACTAGGGTGTAATCGACAAATTGGATAGAACCCATGCACCAGGTGCCCCATGTCCGGGCCCCCAACGACCTTTGTTCGTTGGGGTGGTGGCCCTCGGGGACATGGGCCCGGCCTTCACCATCCCAAGCACTCGTATCAACCTTTTCCGAACTGTCGTTGGAAAGATAGAAACACGGTCGCGCAAAGCGCGATACCCCACGCTAAGCCCCAGCGAACAAGTTCGCCGGGGACCCCCGCCCCTCGCAAAAAGCCGCGAAGAATGGGGCAACGAAGGTAATGGCTCAACCGAATTTATCGATACGCCCTGCTCCCAGACGGTCACAGCCGCGGGTTCGATAGACTATTGCCAGTACCTTGGCAATGAAGATCCTCTCCAACTGGCTCCGCTCCTACCTTCCTGCGCTCACTGTCTCTGACCGTCAACTGGCCGATGACCTGACCCTGCGTGGCATCGCCGTCGAGGGTGTCTTCGAGTTGAACGACGGCAACGGCTCTCTGTTCGAAATGGACATCACCACCAACCGCGTGGATGCGATGAACCACTACGGCGTAGCCCGTGAAGCAGCAGCCATCTATGACGTTCCGCTGCAGCCGCTGGATCCGGCGTTGCCTGCTCCCGCCGCAGGAGAGTCTCACCCGGTGCGTATTGAAGCCAAAGACCTGTGCGGACGCTTCACAGCCCAGGTGATTCGCGGCGTCACCGTCAAGGCTACCGAGGGCGACATCGCCTCGCGTTTTGCAGCACTGGGGCAGAAGCTGATCTCGAACGCGGTCGACATTACCAACTACACCTGGCTGGCGATGGGTCACCCGACCCACGTCTTCGACCTCGATAAAATTGAGGGCTCCATTGTGGTGCGCACGGCCCGTAAGGGCGAGACCATCAAGCTACTGGACGGCACCGATAAGGTGCTTGAGGCCGATGATCTGGTCGTCGCTGACGAGAAGAAGGCCCTTGGCCTTGCCGGCGTGATGGGTGGCTGGGACTCGCGCGTCACGGAAGAGACGAAGAACATCCTGGTGGAGGCTGCCTGGTTCGATCCGTCGAGCATTCGCCGAAGCTCGCGCCGTCACGGTCTGCATACGGATGCCTCACATCGTTTCGAGCGCGGTGCGGATATCGCGGCRGCTCCGGCAGCCAATGCACTGGTCTCGAAGCTCCTTGTACAGTTCTGCGGCGGCACGCTGACCGGAGCCATGACCGATGTTCTGATTCCGGAGATCGAAGCAAAGACAACGAAACGCGCTCCCATTGCGTTGGCCGTGAGTGAAGTACAGCGCCTGCTTGGCTCCACAACCGATGGCAAAGGCATTACGGCCTGTGTCGTTGAGCAGTATCTGCGTGCCCTGGGCTGCGTGCTGGCTCCTGCCGGCGATAGCGCCTATGCGGTGACGCTGCCCTCGTGGCGGCTCGACCTTGAGCGCGAGATCGATTTGATTGAAGAGGTCGCACGCGTGTATGGCTACAACCGCTTCGAGAATACRCTGCCGTCGTTCTCTGGTGGAGTGGTGGAGCTGCCCTATGAGGCTCCGGAGCGTGCGGTGCGGTCGACTTTGCTTGCAGCGGGGTTCACGGAAGCGATCTCCAGTACCTTTGCCTCTGAAGCTGATTCGCAGACCTTCGCCGGCAGCGGTGTGCCGATGGGCAATCCGTTGAATGAGGAAGCCGGTAACCTGCGCCCTTCGCTGCTGCCCGGTAT
>NZ_JBFRCY010000122.1:0-8373 GCF_052113305.1 Terriglobus sp. YAF25 | reverse complement strand
GAGCAGGACCGTGGTCAGCAGAAGAGCAATGCCGCAACCAAGACCGACCCAGTGCAGCCGCGTCAGGCATAGGCCGACGATGATGCCGGGAATCCGTGTGTTGCCTTGTGTCATCTCCAACACCTGCGGAGAGAAGATCGCAGGTGCGGCGATGGCGCCGAAGAAGACGATGCCGCCCATCCAGGTGACGAGCGAGAGCAGCCGGAGGGCACGAAGAAAGGCGACCATGCTTCAAGTTTCATCGCAGCAGGCTATTGGAGCAAGTTGGCTGCCAGCTCTGTTCCTAAATCCGCTCGCGGCCGATGAGGCGCTCCACGCGCTTTTCCATCGGAGGATGCGTGCTGAACAGGCCTGCCAGATCGCTGGCGCGCAGGCGCGGCGCAGAGATGAACAGATGTGCCGTCGACGGCGTCGCATCCATCGGGAGGCGGCGGGAGTAGGCGTCAATCTTCTGCAGTGCGCGCGCCAGGGCATGCGGGTTACCGGTCATCTCCGGATCCAGAATGCCCGCGGTCACAGCGACGGAGGCATGCTTCGGATTGCGGCCCGTTGCGAAGGCATTGGGAGATTCGGTAGGGAGCAGATAGATCTTCGGCACAGGCAGGCCTTGCTTGGAAGCAAGCTGCTCCACGATGGAATACACGCGTGGCAGCTGCTCCTGGGTCGCCGGCTGCGCGCGGTACATCGCCAGGGCAATCTTGTCCGAGAAGAAATAGCTGACGAAGTTCATGACGGCGGCCAGCAGAAATGCCAACACCATGCCGTTTTGCCCGCCGAAGTACCCTCCCACGAACATCATCAGCAGGGTCAGGGATGTCAGCAGCAGGGCAGTTTTTAGCGTGTTCATGGCGGTTCTCGTCCTTCTTCCTATTAGACGTGGCGGGATCGGCGGACGATGCTGGGCAGTCATCCGGCGTTCATACGCCGGTGATATACCAGGCGTATGGAAAACCTGCACCTCGATCGGCGCCGCTTCCTCCGGCAGAGTTTTGCATTCAGCGCTACAGCATTGTGGGCTTCGCGCCATGGCCTGGCTAAGATGATGCCGAAGGATCCGGCGGCCGCCGAGCTGTTGATGCTGGGCGACTGGGGATATCTGAATCCCGCTGCGCAGCAGGTTGTTGCCAAAGGGATGGCAGACTACACGCTCAGCCAGAAGCTGAAGCCGCAAGCGCTGCTAATGCTGGGAGATAACTGGTATGAAGCGCTGGAGGGTGGTGTAGACTCCGACCGCTGGAAGACCGGCTTCGAGGAGATGTATCCGAAGAGCGTCTTTGATTGCACCGCATACGCTGTGCTGGGCAACCATGACTACCAGTACTTTCCGAACAGCAAGGTCGAGGCAGAGCTGGAGTACGCCCGGCGTGGTCACAGCCGCTGGACCATGCCGGCAAAGTGGTACACCTTCGAGTTCCCGAAGAAGAATCCGCTGATCACCTTCATCGCGCTCGACAGCAACATGCCGCATCCGATTGGTCCGCGGAAGGACGGCAAGCCGACGATCGACTTCACCTTGACGGAAGAGGAACGCATCGCCCAGCTCGCATGGCTTGAGGCGGAGCTGCAGAAGCCTCGCAAGACCCCTTTTACGGTGGTGATCGCGCACCATCCCGTCTTCTCCGACGGGCCTCACGGCGACCACAAGGTACTGATTCGTGACTGGGATCCGCTCTTCCGCAAGTACGGTGTCCATGCGTATTTGGCCGGGCATGACCACGACCTGCAGCATCTGGAGTTCGAAGGGCATCCGACGACCTACTTCCTCTCGGGAGGCGGCGGCGCGGATCTGTACGAGCTCAAGGTCGATCCCACGGTGCGTGGACCGTATGCACACAAGGTCTATGGTTTCAGCCGTCTCTCGGTCACACCGAAGAAGCTGACGCTGCAGCACCTGGACGGCGACGGCCGTCTTCTGCACGCCATCGAGAAGTCACCGGAAGGAAAGCTTACGGTTCTGAGCTAAGAGAAAGAGCCGCAAAATACTTGAGGCTGCCCGTGGGCAGCCTCAAGTATTTCTATGTGCGGTTGATAGCGCGTTTGAGTACGACTTCTAACGCCGCCTTCTGTTCCGTGTATTCCGCCTCGGTCAGCTTTCCGGTTGCGCGATCCGTTTCCAGGGAGAAGAGCTCGTCCTTGAGGGTCTGCAACAGGGGAGGAGCGGAAGGCGCCGCCGGTGCGGTTGCCGAAGCTCCTGCCGCTGCGCCAGCAGGCTGCGCGGGTTTTCCGCTGAGGAAGAACCCTGCGGCGACTGCGAGCAGCAGCGCCAGACCGCTCAGAATCCACCACTTGTACTTGGTCAATGGATCGGGAGTGTCGATTGGCGTTCCGAGTCCACCGCCCGGCTTAGTATCGGTCGCTGCCGATCCGCCTGGTGCTGCTGCCTGGCTGTCGCCGCCACCCGCTGCTGGCTGACCATCAGCGCTCGTCTGCGCCGCATCGCGCGGCAGTTGGCCGGTACCGGAGACGGTAAATCCGAGCTTGGCGCCGGGAGCGATATCACGCGCCACATAGGTCTGGGCATTCAGCTCTTCGACAAGGTTGTACTGCGCTCCCCCGGTTGCCGCGAACTTGAAGGTCTTGGGCATCATCAGGGCGATGGTGCCGGTCTTCATCGTCGGACGCGGCCCGAGCGTCAGCGTTCCGCTGTACGGAAGTTCATAGGAGACCTGGAAGCGCGTCTCACCGGGACGGATGGGGAAGACGAAGGCGTAGTGGCCCTTTTCTTCCAGAGGCATCGGCGGAGACTGCACCGGCATACCGCCCGGTCCAAGCGCGGCTGAGCCCGAGATGGTGGCGTCGGCCGGCAGCCAGAAGTCAAAGGGGCGATCAGAGTACTGCGTCTTCTTTGGGTTGGAGTCATTCTTCACAAAGAAGTTCTCGACGACGCGCATCCGCTTGCCGCTCTCGTCGGTCTGCAGACGCATCACGTCCGCCTCCCACTCGATGCCGTTTACCTTGGGCGCGCTGTCGAAGACCTCAACCTCAACGGACTCGGTTCCCGGAGGGGCAGGACGGAAGTACGGCGTCTTGTCGTGCGTGACGCGCACCAGGTGAATACCTGCGTCCGGTACCTGTAAGGTGAATTTGCCTTTGGCGTCGGTGGTGGTCTTGGTGGACTCCTGCATGCCCTGCTGCAGGCGGATCAGCGTTACCTCGTCGCCGGCGGAAGGCTTATTGCGCGTCGAGTTCATGACGGTGCCGGTGATGGTGCCCTGCGCGGCGGCAATGGCAGGAATCGCGAAGAGAAGGGAAGCGCACAGGCGCTGAAACTTAGAGGAAGTCACCTCTTCAGGATAAAACGGACGGTCCCGGCTGCACGGTATTCGTACAGCCGGAGTCGTAGAGCTAGTTCAGCGGGTCGCGCTTTTCGAGGTTGCCTTCCACATCCWTGCGGCTCAGCCACAGATCGCGCCACTGCTTGTCGCGCATCAGGGGAAGCTGGTCAGTGTGGTGTTTGCAGCCCGGCTGCGAGCAGTTGCCATAGCTGACCAGCACCTTGGCATGCGGTACTTTGGTGAACTCTACCGCCATGGTGATGGTGTCACCGTGGACCGGTGTTTTGATTCCGTTGGCAATCGGCCCGAAGGTGACAACGCGGAAGATGCCCAGGTTGCCGTAACCTCCGTTGCCCGGCAGGTCCACTCCGTCGATCGGCGCGCCGCGTTCCGCAGTGGTGTTGCCGTCGGACTGTCCATTGATCTGGAAGCGCATGACCTCGCCCCAGGGGCGATCGATTGCGCCATAGGTCTTGACGGTCTCGCCGATGGCCTCGTCCAGCAACTGCACGGCGTACTTCGGGTCCTTCAGGCCGCGCGGCGTAGTCAACGGTTCTTCCACCTTGTAGGGAACGGCAAAGTTGCGTGAGCCGGAAGCCGTGGAGATGGTCAACTGCGCGTTGGTGAACTTCTGCGCCCAGACGTAGAACAGCAAGGCTCCCCGCGAATTCGCTTCGGCGTTGCGGTCCCAGCTCTTCAGCAGATCGGCAGCCTTCTTCGTGCTGTCACTTCCGTACTGGTTGACCGCCTCCAAAAGCTCGGGCAGCATGCGGTCGGCAAGCTCCATGTGGGTCGAGAGCTTCTTGGCGATCAGCGCGTCGAAGTTGATCTTCTTGTCCTCCGAAAGCATGCGCAGGCCGCGGTCAGAACGGAAGTGCGGGAACTTCGGAGCGACGTAGGCGGGATACTCCGCCGGGTCGATCATCGTCGGCCACCCCGCATCCCACGGTGGCTGGTTGGAGTTCTGTACATAGCCGGTCGGCGGATCGATCAGCTTTGGCAGCTTCYCATAGGGTAGGTATTCGTTCCACAGATACTTCGATTCGTCGCCCGGAACCACACCGCCCCAGAAGGCATAGTCACCCTCGCTGCGCTTCGGCAGGGTGGAGGCAAAAAAGTACATGATGTGCCCATCGCGGTCGGCGTACATCACGTTGTACATCGGCAGTTGCAGGCGCTTGAGTTGTGCTTCGTACTCGGCAAAGGTATGGGCAGTGTCCATGTGCCAGTACTGATCCAACATCTGCGGCTTGTCCAGGCCGGCGACGCGGAGAGCAATAGGCGAGCTATTATCGGTGCGGACGATAGGGCCGTGAACGGTGGACTTGATCGTGAGTTCCTGCTCTTTGGTGCTGCCATCCGCCTGCAGGACCTTCAACGTATGTGTCTCTACCTTGAAGGGAARCACCTTGCCATCGAAGAGATAACCATCGTCTTTGAGGACAATTTTGTAGAGGTCGGCGCCGTCGTTGGTATTCACCGTGTTGGTGATGGCGTTGTACGGCGAGAAGCTGAAGCGCAAGACGGGCAGTCCGATCTGTGTAGCGCCGGAGAGGTCGATGCCCGGCGCTGTAAGCTGCACCTGGAAGTAGCTCTGTTCGCCGGCCCAGGCCAGATGCGGATTCATCAGCAGCATGGCCTTTCCGCTTGCGGAATGTGACGGTCCGATAGCCCAGCCGTTGGAGCCATCTTCCATGTCCATATTCGGAACGGAGGGATCATCATCCGCAAACGGAGCCATGCGAAGATCCAACGCGGCATCGGATGTGCCTGCATTGCGCGTCGGGAACATGAGGCGCGAACCCGCCACGAAGGTAAAGTTCACGAACTTCTCTTCATGCGTGATGATGTCCAGTGTCGTCACGGGCAGGACACGCTTGGCCTCTCCGCTCAGCATGTCTCCATGAGCCGTGGCGTAGGCATTGATACCGGCGGCAAAGGCGTCCAGGTATTTACGGAACTCAGGCGTCTGCGCCGACAGCCACTCTTCGCCGCGCTGGGGAATCCCATTGGTCCACACCCAGCTATCGTTGTTGAGGTTATTAGCCGCGGGGCTGATGGGATTTCCTTTCGTCCCCCAGTACTCCGCGGCTCTGCCGCGTGAGTTCCCGTAGACGGTGAGAAGCAGGTTGCCGTGAGCCGCTGTCTGCGCCCATCCATAGGCGTAGAACATGTCTTCGACGGACTTCGCGTAGATGTGCGGAACACCCCACGTATCCCACAGGATCTCGGTGCCCTTCTGGGGGGTGTACTTCGGCGGCTCATGGCCGGCCGCCAGCAGGGGAGAGGAGAGAAGCGAAGACACGACCAGCAAAGCAGTGCGGCGCAGACTCACAGCAGGACTCCTGGATGGATTGTTCAGCTTTAAAAGGAATGTAACATTTGCGGCCAGTGCCAATGAGAGGAATGTGGCTTCTGGATAGCCCCATTGGTCGGCGTTAAAAGTTGCAAGTTAAAAGTTAAATAGGTAGGGCATCGGTATTCGAACGCTCGTTGACTCGCCCATTCAAGCGAGAGCTTGACCCTTATTCAATTCTTCAATCATTCAATTCTTCAATTCGCCACCGGCTGACCGAAGGTGATCCAGAAGCGATTGCAGTCGCGCAGGATGAACTCACGCATGCCGTAGTGTGTGTCATGGGGCGGTTCGACGATGTCGACGCGTTTATGGAGACGATCGTAGAGCGCATCCACGTCTGAGGCGTAGAGATAGAGGTCGAATTCTCGGCGGAAGGCGTCGCTGGGGCGGCCTTCGATATTCAGCATGATCTCGCTGGCGCCGTAACGCAGACGGGCCCAGTTCATCTCGCCGCACTCAATGTTTTCGCCTGTTTTGGTGAAGCCGAGGACGGAGACGTACCACTCCACTGTCGCTCGAACGTCCGGCACATGGATCATCGGGAAGATCGACTGGGTCATACGGCCTCCGCGAATGCCACTATCGTAGCGCGGAAGGTCTGTGGAACCAACCCTCTAAAAGAGAGCCCATATCCTCGTTGCCCGATTCTTCGCGGTTTTATCGCGAAGGGTGGGGCAACTAGAGTATTGGCACTATTGACGAGGTTCCTGTTACGCGCGTTCCAGCCGATCCATCTCGCCCATGATCTCTGCCGCTTCATTCTCCAGCAGTGACCGCTGAGTGACATAGTCCTCTTCCGGGTATTTGCCGGCCTTGTACTCGAAGTTCAGGTCACGCAGATTCTCGTACACGGCTTCTTTGCGCTCACGGAGATAGTCGAGCTGCGACTTGGCACGTTGCGAAAAGGGATTCTCGGCCGGCCAAAAGATGTAGGCCAGTGAGGCAAGGGTCAGAACAGCAGCGGCAACCAGTCCCATCAGTACTCCGTCTCCCGGCGAATTCGTTCGCGTACGGCATCGTTCTCCGGCAACTGAACCGGAATGCCCTCGGGTGTGGTCACAGTGTTTCTCCGGCGGCGTACCCAGGTGCGTACCAGCAACGCCGTTCCGACGGTGGCCAGGAGGAACACAACCACCGGGGTGATCCAGGCTACGGTATCGAAGCCGCCGCGGATCGGGGCAGCAAGAATCGTTGGACCGTACTTCGCGGCGAACCAGTTGAAGATCGAGGTATCGTCGCCGCCGCTTGCAACTTGTGTCCGCAACTCGCCGATCATGCGGTCAGAGTCTGGGCAACCCACGTGGTTGCATTCCAGCAAAATCTGGCCGCAACCGCAGGCGCACATCATGGCGTGGCCAATCTTATTGAAGCGTGTACCGCTATCATCTGCGGCAGCCATCAAAAGGACCGCTCCAAATAAAACCACGCAGAGTTGCATCATGCGATGGCGAAGCATACGTGTGGTGAAGCGATGCATAAAAGAACGGATCTGCATTAGTCACCACTCCCGACTGCAACGGCTTCCGTGTGGATGACACGAGAAGCTGCCAGCGCTGGTTTGATGGCCGGCGCGAGTGCCACGAAGGTTCCTAGGATGATGATCAGTACGCCAATCCAGATCCAGGCGATCAACGGATTCAGGAAGGCCTTGATAATGGGTTTGCCTGTCTCCGGATTCTTGCCCTCATAGATGACGTACAGATCGTGCTGCAGGGTTGAACGGTTCGCAACGATGGTGGAGTTCGTCTGGCTGGCAGCGTAAAAACGGTGCTCTGGCGCAAGCTGTGTCACGTATTTGCCATGGCGATAAACATCCAGCAAGGCGTACTCGGTGTCGTAATTGGCGTTCGAGTCCTGTGTGTAGGACTGACAGCGCAGTTCATACGGACCGATGTTGATCTTGTCGCCGAAACCGACCTCCTGCTCTGTCGACTGATTGAACGCTCCTCCGGCGATACCGACAATGATCACAACAACGCCAAAGTGAACAATGTACCCGCCATAGCGTCGCGTATTGCGCTGGATCAGTTGCAGTGAGGCGGTGAAGAGGTTCTTGCCGGTCTGCGTGCCGACAACGTTGGCGCCGCGCAGAAACTCCGAAAGGATCGCGGTGATGACCCCGGCGCCGAGGGAAAAGGCCATCAGGGAGTAGAGCTCTGACTGGTCTTCCCAAGGCCGGACATGCGCGATCATCAGGCCGATCGCGGTGGCGACAGTCGCAATGGAGGGCAGAATAAAGTTCCGGCGAATCGTCCGCAGGGTGGTGCTGCGCCATGCCAGCAATGGACCCACACCTGTAAGGAACAGAAGGAAGAGGCCGATCGGCAGGGCGACGCGGTTATAGAACGGAGCGCCGACTGTTGCCTTGGAGCCCTGTACATACTCGCTCAGGACCGGGAAGAGCGTGCCCCACAGCACGGTAAAGCAGGCAACCAGCAGGATGAGGTTATTAAAGAGGAAGCTGGATTCGCGGGAGACGATCGACTCCAGCTTGTTCTCCGTCTTCAGATGGTCGCGTTGGCGCACAAAGACGAAGAGGCAGACACAGAAGATGAGGATCAGGAAGCCGTAAAACCAGTTTCCGATGCTGGACTGCGCGAAGGCATGGACGGAGCTGACCAGGCCGGAGCGCGTCAGCAGCGTTCCCAGCACCGTCAGCATGAAGGTGGAGAAGATGAGCCAGACATTCCAGCTCTTCATCATGCCGCGCTTCTCCTGCATCATCACGGAGTGCAGGAA
>NZ_JBFRCY010000121.1:0-10290 GCF_052113305.1 Terriglobus sp. YAF25 | reverse complement strand
GACCTGATCTACCTTGTTGGGTTCATCAACCATACATGTACTTTACGCCGGGGCACGAAGCCTGAATCGCCGCTACTTTTTCTTCGGCGTTTTCGGAGGCTTTGGAGCTTTCGGAGTCTTCAGCGACGTCTTTGAGGGCTTCTTCGCCGGCTTTTCCTCCGGAGCGCCGAGAAGGGCAGACCACTTCAGCTCCGGAGGTTTGCCGCTCAGCTTGCACCGTGCGATCGCCAGGTCGGCGACGGCATTCACCACCCAGTCAAAATTTGCTTTGCCGACGGAGTGCAGGTCGGCATCGGGCGCCGGGTTCATGAAATCGATCGCGTAAGGAACGCCATTCTCACAGGCGAACTCCACCGTATTCAGGTCGTAACCGAGCGCCTGGCAGAGGGTCAGGGCATCTTTTTCGACGCGCTTTAGCAGGGCCTTGGCCGGCGCCGGGCCGTCGTGCACATAACGCTCATGGTACGGCCGCCGTGGATCGTACTGCATGATGCGCACCTTCTTCTGGCCGACGACGTAGCAGCGGAAATACTCCGTGAAATTCACGGCCGCCTGCAGCACCATGCACAGATCGCGGGTCTGGTCGTACGCATGGAAGAACTCTTCCGCGTTATGGACATGGTAGACATCGCGCCAGCCGCCGCCGTCGTGCGGCTTCAGGAAGGCAGGAAAGCCGACGTAGCTGAAGATTGTGTCCCAGTCGAGCGGATACTGCAGGTTGCGCATGGAGCGCTCCGTGGTGTTCGGAGGCAGTTGCTTGGAGGGCAAAAGCACCGTGCGCGGAACTGCAACCCCGGCTCGGGAGGCAAGGGCATAGTTGAAGAACTTGTCGTCCGCCGACCACCAGAAGGGGTTATTGATGATCTGCGTTCCGCGGAGAGCGGCGTTCTTCAGGAAGCTGCGATAGAAGGGAATGTCATGYGAGATGCGGTCAACGATGACGTCGTAGCCCGAAGCCACGTCCATCTCTACACCGCCAACCTGCACAAACTCTGCCCGAATGCCGTCGAGCCCGCGCGCATTGATGTTTTCTACCAGGGCGCCGGGGAAGGTGTTTTCCATGCCAAAGAGAACGCCGATCGTCTTCACAGTAGGGGGATCCTCCGTTCACTTCACGCTAGTGTAGTGCGAGTGTATGAAAAGAAGCGCCGAGGAGAACCATGAAAGTTCTCCCCGGCTACTTCAGGTTAAGACGCTACACTCTCCGACTCGCGGATGTATTCGACGATCGCCTCCGAGAAGCCGTCGATGTGCCTCCACGTACGGTAGCCGACCCCGTTGCGGTAGCTGGCTACGTTAATCATGTAGCCCAATCCCGCAGGCGGAGGCACACGATCGGCAGTCTGCTCGTCGGTGATCACGATCAGCCGGTCATAGCGTTCGCGCAGCCGCTCGAGCGCGTAACCCAGCGCCGTACCCAGGTGCGGCTGGCTGTTCACGATGGCATCCCGCAGCGCAAATCCACGCCGCGGAGGCACCTTCACCAGCCCCGACGAGAAGGTATACACCGCCACCTCATCGGCAAGCTCACGCAACAGCACCGCCAGACCGCAGGCGGCGTCCATACGAAGCATCTGGGAGCGGAAACCCAGTGCAGCGTCCATGGAACCGGAGACGTCCACCAGGAGCACCGTCCGGCCCTTCAGCCGTGCGGCGCTCGCAACGCTCTGGAACATCGCCTGCTCCAGCTCCGGCTCCCAGTCCGGCGCCTGACGCGCCGCAGCCAGGAAACGGAAGGGAAGCACACGGTCCGTCTTCATGACCTGCAATGCGTCCGCGATGAGGTCACGCCGCACGCCGGCTTGCTGCAGGTTCCTCAGATTCCGCAGCAATGCCAGGGCGCCCAGGCGCTTCTCCAGCAGAAGCGACACCCACGCCTCACGCTTTGCCTCCAGATCAGATCCGGCCGCGGAGAGTCGCACCTCCCAGGTCTCCGGCACAGGCAGTTCTCCGGCGATCAACTGCTTCCAGAGGACAGCCTGTGCCTCGGTGCGCGGCCGCGCGTGCGAGAGAAACAGAACGTCTCGCAGCCGGACCGCCTTGGCGCGGTCGTACTTGGCCAGAGCATACGCATCGAACTTAGGAAACGCCGCTGCAAGCCCCTTCTTCACCTGCGCCGAGAGCGGGCAACGGCCGTCCTTCCAGTAGATAGCGACAAACTCTGCCAGCTCGTCGGCACGCTGGATCACACGCTCCAGCGTTTCGGCCACCAGCCCGCGATGCGTCGGATAGCGAGCCATCTCGCGCACCAGTAACAGTGGCACGTGGCGCAGCTTCATCCGCTCACGAGCCTCTACGGCAATTTCAGCAACAACAGCGGCGTCTACCTGAGGCACCAGAGAGGCGATGCGCGATGCAACCGTCTCGCCTTGCTCATAGAAGGTGTCCTCCCACAGCATGCAGGCCATGACGCCTGGAGAAGAGGCGGCGCTATCGAGCCGCCTCTTCTCTCAGTAAGGACTCGACTTAGTCGTCGTCGTCCTCATTGGGCTTGGGCGGGGTAAAGACTGCCTTGGTGGTGAAGCCGAGAGGGTGGGTAGCTCGGCGGAAGTTCAACTCCCACGCGATCTTTTCCATCTTCTTCAGGTCAGGCAACGTCTTGTTTTGGTAGTTACTGCATTCGCGCACCGCGAAGCTTACTTCGTGACGTGGATCCCAGAAATAGCCGCAGCGGACAATGCGTTCGCTGTCGGCAAAGCCGAGTTGCACGTGCGCGTGTGTGCAGGTATCGCAGAGCGACTGGTTGCCCTTCGGCGTCGCGTTGCGAACGGTGATCGTCGAGCTCATAAAGTCACTTTCTAAGCGGAATAATCCGCGGGTTAGTAAGTGGAGCGATAACTCCACGGGGAATAAGTAGAGACAGGTTGGTTAGGCCGGACGTTCTACCGCTAAACGATGCGGTCAAAGACCACAGCGGAGAATCGAACTCCGCGTCTTCCGGGTCGATGGAACCCATCTCGTCGCCACCGTGAGGCCAGGAGGCAAAACAGACAGAGAACTGTTGGCACAGGTTTTTTGACACAGACCGAGGTCCATGCGGCGGGCTTCCATCGTCCCGCCTTGGCGGAAGAAGTATCCCGTGCC
This sequence comes from Terriglobus sp. YAF25, assembly GCF_052113305.1. Classification (NCBI taxonomy): domain Bacteria; kingdom Pseudomonadati; phylum Acidobacteriota; class Terriglobia; order Terriglobales; family Acidobacteriaceae; genus Terriglobus; species Terriglobus sp. YAF25. The sequence goes on along the minus strand of NZ_JBFRCY010000121.1, from coordinate 7,206 downwards.
TGCGCTACTGTCTGTCAGCATCCTGTTCGTTGCCAGGGAACAAAGATTCAGGGTGTGCGGATTCGAACCGCTACTCCCGGAGGAGCTTCAACCGATGAAGTAACCCTGAAAGTCGCCACTGGTGCTATGTTTCTGAGATCTCCGGGGTATGAATCGCCCTCGGCATCGGGTCCAGTGTGTCGAAGTAGCCGAAAAGCTTCGCCACCGGAGAGATCGGAAACAAAAAGCAAACGATGTGTGCTGGATTTCCTTGCCGTAGATTCCGGCTGCCCAGATGAGCCGGAGAGATTAGGCGAAGGAGAGTGGATAGCCCGAGAACCAGAGACCTTCACTCACGCACACGTTCGCATGCCGCTTATCCGGCGTGCTCATCGTGTCGAGTTGGATCAGGCGCAACATTGGATTTCTTCCTCTGGGCTAACAACAGATGTGAGGATGCCACATATCGATCTTTCATTGCAAGCGCAAATAAGTAAAAAAACGATAACTTCGTAAGTTACTCAGGATCATCGACCATATAACGGTGGTGATGCACTGCAAAGGTTTGCACATCCCTACGCTGCGCTCTTCGTAACGGAGAAGAGATCGCGCCCTTCGATCGACGACATGATATACGCGAGTTCTCGTCCATGCGTTTGCACAACCCTCGTTCCACTTGTACGCATCCTACCGACCAGCCACTGTGTCGCGTTCCGCACACGCGATTGTTTCGACGCAGTCCTGAAACCTTGACTGAGAGTCCATGAGCGAGAAGACCACCAACCAGAACCCCTGGCGCGAACGCGTTGCCGCGCTGCGCAACGTGCCGATGGTGCTCACTATTATGTGGCGGTCGAGCCGGGCCGCCGTGATCTGGGGTGTGATCCTGCGCATCATCGTGGCGGTGTGCCCCTTTGCCGCCGCCAAGATCGTGCAGTACATCATCAATGACATTGCGGATACGTTGCGCGGGCGCTCGCTCGATCCGCGATTCTGGTCCCTGGTCGCCGCCGAGATCGGCATCAATGTTCTGCTCGGTCTGATGATGCGGGCAATTGATTTCAGCGATGCGCTGCTGGCCAACAGCTACACCCACTACGCTTCAGTCAAAGTGATGGAACAGGCCGCGCGGCTGGACCTGACCACCTACGAAAATCCGATCTTCCACGACCGTCTTGAGCGCGCGCGGGTGCAGGCCACGGACCGCCTGGTGATGATTCAGCAGATCGGCCGCCTGTTGCAGCAGATCATCACAACCTTCGTCTTCTCCGCAGCGCTGGTGCTGGCCTCACCATGGCTGGTGTTGCTGATGCTGGTGGGGGTGCTGCCGTCGTTTCTCGGCGAGACGCACTTCGCTTTCCTCGGGTATGCCAAGAATTTCCGTCAGACACCCGCAAAGCGGCAGATGGATTACCTTCGCCAGGTGGCCGGCAGCCGCGACGGCGCCAAGGAGATCAAGCTCTTCGGTCTGAGCCATTACTTTACTGGCAAGTTCGACGAGCTGGCGCGTGGCATCTACGCCGAAGACACCGCCTTTGCGCGCCGCAAGCTCCTGATCGGCGGCCTGCTGAATGTCGTCAGCACACTGGGCTATTACGGCGCCTATGTCTACGTCATCTGGAGGACGATCCAGGGCGAGTACAGCATTGGCTACTTCACCTTCCTTACGGCGTCGATCCAGCAGGCCAACTCGAACCTGCAGCAGGTCTTCTCCACGGCCTCCGGCATTGCCGATCAGGCATTGTTCCTGACCGATCTGATCGAGTTCTTCCGCATGGAGCCGACGGTCAGGTCCGATCCCAAGGGACTACCGGCGCCAAATCCCATTCGTCAGGGATTCGAGTTCCGCAATGTGTCGTTCACCTATCCCGGAACGAACCGCACCGTGCTCAAAAACTTCACCTTCACGCTTCGCCCCGGAGAGCGAGTCGCTCTGATCGGTGAGAACGGGCAGGGAAAGACCACCATCGTCAAACTCATCACGCGGCTGTATGACCCTACCGAGGGCCAGATCCTTTTGGATGGCCGCGACCTGCGCGAGTACAAGCTGGAGGAGTTGCACCACGAGATCGGTGTCATCTTTCAGGACTTCATGAAGTACGAGATGACCGCGCGAGAAAACATCGGCGTCGGCCGTGTCGATCGCAAACTCGATGAGGGTGAGATCGAATATGCCGCGCACAAAAGTCTTGCTGACACTGTAGTCGCGAAGCTGGAGCACGGCTATGACCAGCTACTTGGCAGGCGTTTCGAGGGCGGTGTGGAGCTCTCCGGCGGCGAGTGGCAGCGTATTGCGTTGGCGCGCGCCTACCTGCGGGACGCGCAGTTGTTGATTCTCGATGAGCCTACGGCGGCGCTCGACGCCCGCAGTGAGCTTGAGGTCTTTGAACGCTTTGCCGAACTGACGCAGGGAAAGATGGCGCTGCTGATCTCGCACCGCTTTTCGACCGTCCGCATGGCAGATCGCATCGTAGTGCTGAGCGGCGGCCGTTTGATCGAAGAAGGAAATCACCAGAAGTTGATGGAATCCGGTGGGCTCTACGCCGAGATGTTTGAGATGCAAGCGGCAAGTTACCGCTAACGAGCGAAAGAAGGATGATGACAGAAGTTCAGGGCCATACAGAACTCGAGCACCTGCTTCTCACGGCTCCGGTCTTTGAGACCGAAGGGCTGCCGGAGAAGCCTTTCGTCAGCGACGAGGTATTGCGTCAACGCGCACAGTCGCTCCTGGCCGCGTGGCAGCCGGTGAAACGGGATCCTAAGGATGCACCGGACGACCTGGGAGTGCGGCTTGAACGTGTGACGGCACGGTTGAGCGAGACTCTGCGCCAGTGCGAGGCGGTTGTCGATCTCCGTAAGCTCACGCCTCCACTGGAGCTTCTGGAGAGCTCACGCATGCTGCAGGCGGTGCTTACCGAGGCGGAAAGCAGCAAAAAGAATGTGCGCCGGCTTCCGCGCGTTACCGTTCCCGGAGATAGAGCGCTCCCCCGCGCCATGCGCATCGCCGAAGAGTACCTCGACGCGGCAGGAGGCATCTGGTCGCCCGAATCGCTCCTCGTCTTTGTCTCGGTTATTCAAACCGAAGACCCCCTGCTGTTGCACGAGACCATTGCACTGCCATTCTTTCTGAGGCTTGCGCAGGTGGAGTTCCTTCTCGACCGCGCCGCTGAGGCGTTTACCTCCGCCATGCCCCCGATCGAGGACTCGCCCTTCTCCGCGCCGCTTCACTCGCTGAGGCGTCTGCAGCAGTTTGAGTGGTCGTTGCTCACGCCGGAGTTGGTGGCGTTCTATCCCGTGCTTGCGCGGGATCCCTACGGTGTCTTTCTGGCGATGGATGAGGAGACGCGCTCGGGATACCTGCAACGTGTTGCCGCCCTGGCATGCCGTTCCGACTGCAGCGAGTTGCAGGTAGCGCATATTGCACTCGACCTTGCCCGTCGGGCAGAGATCAACCCTCCGGCCGATCAGCGTTTGGCCCGGCGCATTGCGCACGTGGGCTACTACCTCTTTGAAGAAGGCTTTCCGGAGCTGGAAAATCGCATCGGCTATCACCCGACGTTGGTCGGTCGTATGCGGGCCGCTCTGGCATCCAACCGCGAAGAGGCTTATATCCTCAGCATCTTCGTTGTTTCTGTGCTGTCGATCGCGGCCTTCATCGTTCCTCTGGTGCCGAACCATGCGTTTCTGGCGGTGATGGGAACCCTGCTGCTTGCCCTGTTGCCGGCGACGCAGGGCGCCAGCGACCTGGTCAACAACACAATCACTGCCTTTATCCGGCCGCGTGCTCTGCCGAAACTGGACTACACCAAAGGCATCCCGGATGATGCTGCGACCTTCATCGTGGTACCGACGCTTCTGCTGAACGAGGAGCAGATCCGCGATCTCTTTGATGAGCTTGAGGCGCGCTATCTCTCGAACACCGATCCGAATCTGTATTTCGGTCTGCTGACCGATCTGCCAGACTCTGAGGTTCGTCCGCGCATGGAAGACCGCAATGAGCTTGTAGATCTTGCTGTGCGCATGACCGACCAGTTGAACGCACGCTATGCGAAGGATAAAGGCGGCAGCTTCCTGCTGTTGCACCGGCATCGCGTCTTCAATGCCCGCCAGGGCGTGTGGATGGGATGGGAGCGTAAGCGTGGAAAACTGCTGGATCTGAACAAACTGCTGCGAAGCGAGTTCGACAGCTTCCCGGTAAAGGCGGGTCCGGTCAGTGTGCTGAAGCGCGTACGCTACATCATCACGCTCGATTCCGATACCCAACTTCCACGTAACACGGCCGCACGGTTGATCGGAACCATCTCGCATCCGCTGAATCAGGCCATCATCGATCCGCGTCGCAGGATCGTTACGCGCGGTTACGGGATTCTGCAGCCTCGTGTAGGCGTCAGTGTTAAATCCGCCTCGCGTTCGCGGCTTGCATCCCTCTACTCCGGCGAGACCGGCTTCGATATCTACACACGGGCTGTAAGTGATGTCTACCAGGACGTCTTCGGCGAGGGCAGCTTCACCGGTAAAGGCATCTATGAGGCGTCAGTGCTGCACGAAGTGCTGGATCGCCGCTTCCCGCGGAATATGTTGCTCTCTCACGATCTGATCGAGGGAGCTTATGTTCGCGCCGGCCTGGTGACAGACATTGAGGTCATCGACGACTATCCGTCGCACTATTCGGCGCATACACGCCGCAAGCATCGCTGGGTGCGCGGTGACTGGCAGATCCTGCAATGGCTTTTCAGTCGCGTTCCGGATGAGTCAGGCCGGATGGTCGAAAACCCCATCAGCATGATCTCGCAGTGGAAGATCTTCGATAATCTGCGCCGCAGCCTGGTGGAGCCCATTACATTTATCCTTCTGATCTGCGGCTGGCTCTTCCTGCCTGGAGGCGCTCGATACTGGACCTTCGTCACGCTGATGCTGCTGCTCTTCCCGGTCTTTGTGCAGCTTGCCTTCAATATCGGCCGTGCCGTGGCACGCCGCAACTCTGAGGCTGTGATCGAGAGTTTCCGCGGCTTCTGGGCCTCACTCGGATTCCATCTCCTCAATCTCGCGTTTCTGCCCCATCACGCATTTCTCTCCATCGATGCCATTATGCGTTCGCTGGTGCGGCGCTTCCTCACCGGGCGAAAACTGCTGGAGTGGGAGACCGCCGCGCAGGCGGAGGCCACGCGTACGCGGAGCTCGCTGGATATCTACCTGCAGATCTCTCCCGCCATTGCCTTCGCCATCGGTGTCGTCATCGCGTTGCATCACTGGAAAGATCTCTTCACAGTCGGTCCCATCCTCGTCCTATGGGCACTCACCTCGGCGATCACCGGCTGGCTCAATTCGCCGCCGCGCAAGCTGGATGCTCCCCTGTCGGCAGAGGATCGCGAGTTCCTGGAGCGCCAGGCACTGCTTACCTGGCGATACTATGCAGAGTTTGGGGACGAGCGGAATCAGTGGCTGATTCCCGACAACGTCACGGAAGAGAATCTGCACCAGACACGCACGCTTTCGCCCACGAATCTGGGCATGCTCTTCAACGCCCGCCAGGCGGCCCTGCAGCTAGGCTTCCTTACGGTGCCCGAGTTCACTCGAGCCACGTTAGGCACCATGGCCACCTATGACCGCCTGGAGAAGGTAAACGGTCATATCTATAACTGGATCAACATCCCCACATTGCAGGCGATTCCACCATTCACCATCTCTTCCGTGGATAGCGGTAACCTCGCGGCTAGTCTTTATGCCCTTACCGGCGGTGTGCAGGACATTCTGAAGCAGCCGCTCCTCACCCAGACAACGTTCTCCGCGATCCGCAAGATGATGGGTCACGAAGGGTTCCCACCGTCTCAGTCCGTCACGGCGCTGCGTGACAGCATTCGCTGGCTGGTCGAGCTGCCCAGCATCGAAGCCCAGGGAGAGTGGGTGCTGGCGGAGGCAGAGCGGCGCCGCAAGCAGCTCATCGACTACGTCGAGCGTTATACCCCCTGGCTGTTGCCGAAGTTCGAGTCGCTATTTCATCTGACGGTCTTTGCCGATCCAGAGAACGAGATTGTCCCCGCGCTGCAGAACGCCGTGGACTACGTGCGTTCGCTCGACGAGCGCCTGATGCATCTGGCCAATGCTGCGACCGGCGCGGATCGCGAACTGGCGATCGAGCTGCGGATCCTGATGCCAACGGCGATGGAATCGCTTGTCGCTCTGGTGCATGAGGTGCAGCACATCGCCAATCTCAGCGGTTGGCATGCCAACGCGATGCGCTTCGACTTCATGCTTGAGCCGCAGCGCCAGCTTCTCTCCATTGGATACGACGGAGCACAGAAGGAGCTCTTCCCGGCCTGCTATGACCTTGTCGCCTCCGAGGCGCGTATTGCCACCTTCCTGGCCATCGCCAAGGGCGATATCCCGCAGCGGGCGTGGTTCCGTCTGGGCCGCTCCCATGTCATCGTGAACGGCCGGGCTGCTTTGCTCTCCTGGACGGGCACGATGTTTGAGTACCTGATGCCTGCGCTGTGGATGCGCCACTATCCCGATACGCTGATCACGCGATCGATGGAGGCTGCCATCGCCATCCARCAACATCACGTCAAAGGCATGCCATGGGGCATCTCGGAGAGCGGCATGGCGACACGCGATCCCGACGGACGCTATCAGTACCAGGCGTGGGGCATTCCGGACCTCGCGCTGAAGTATGGAGCCGAAGATGGACCGGTTATCTCGCCCTATTCCACGTTCCTGACGCTGCCGTTTATCCGCAAGCATGCGATTGCCAACCTGCGGTGGATGGCACAGATGGGCTGGGTCGGTGATTACGGATTCTATGAGGCTGCCGACTACCGGTTGCATCACAAACCGGAACTGGTACGGAGCTGGATGGCTCACCACCAGGGTATGTGCCTGCTCGCCGTGACGAACCTGCTTTGCGACAACGTCTTCCAGCACTGGTTCCACGCGAACGCCAAGGTGCGTGCCGCGGAGCTGCTGCTGCACGAGCGTCCACTCAGCAAACCGGCCCTGCGGGAGCTTCAGCGTACGCAACCACAGCTTCCCACGGCTCCGGTGAAGGCCGTCGCCTGACGTCGAATACCGCCCGGCTTTCGCCGAATCGCTTGCACATGGCGCGATAGAGTGGTGCAATCAAGGGGATTGAGGAAACTCTTCTCCATTCTGCTGCTGGTCGCCTTTGCCCTGCCGCTGGCCACGCCTCTGCTGGCCGCCATGCAGGACGATGATGCGCACCTGCCGCCG
>NZ_JBFRCY010000120.1:0-9887 GCF_052113305.1 Terriglobus sp. YAF25 | reverse complement strand
CTCCTGAATTCCGGTAATTTCGGCGACCACCTCGACGATATTTGGCTCTTGAAAAGCAAAAATAATCTCTTCCAGGATCGGAGCGTATTTATCCATCTGCGCCGCTACGTACTTGTTTTCCCGGAGGCTCTTCTTAAGCATCATCGTGCTCTTGTCGGGGAATGCCGCATTGATTTCACGGGCTTCCTCTTCAGGCAAGAGGTTGTCGATATAGGTGCTTTGCACGACGTAGGAGGGGAAATCCTCCCGCAGGCGCGGAAGCTCTTCGCGAAGCCGCTTCTCAATTAATGCTGCGTATTGCTTTCTATTCAGCATGTCAACCCCTCTTCAATTAACGACGGATGCCTCAGTAATAGGCGTACACCTTCAGATATTTCGCCCGCAGCTCGGGAGCGACCTTCTCCAGGGTGGAGAGGTAGAACTCACGGATCATGCCTTTGTCGCCGTCGCTGAGCTTGGCGTAGCTGTTGGAAGCAGCAGTGCCAAGCTTGCCGGCAGTAAGAACCTGCTCGAACTCGCGGACGCGCAGTTTGCTGCGATCCAGCGACTTCAGAAAGTCCTGTACTTTTGCGGAGGAAAATGAAAGCTCGATTGCGGCTTTGACCGCGTTAAACGTCTGCTGGTCTTGCACAGGAATCACTGCCTGCTCGTACATCCAATCTCCTCAACAACACCGAAGCATCTGGAGCGGGAGACGGGAATCGAACCCGCGACCAACAGCTTGGAAGGCTGTGACTCTACCACTGAGTTACTCCCGCCCGCCTTACAGAAATCTGGAGCTGATGATGGGGCTTGAACCCATGACCTCTCCCTTACCAAGGGAGTGCTCTACCACTGAGCTACATCAGCTTCTTCTCATCCTGCCGATACTTCATGCGGCCTAGCAGGACGCGTACAGCAAAAAATCCCAGCAGAATCATGGTGAGGGAGCGGAACTTCCCCGGCTCCATTGTCTCCCAGGCTGCTGCCGCCAACCCAAGAAGCACCACCAGCGCGATGGTCATTCGACCGGAACCGCCCGCGCCCAAATCCATCGGCTCCGCCTCACAAACTTAGTGGTGCACAGGGGAGGATTCGAACCTCCGTAGCGCGTTGCGCGGCAGATTTACAGTCTGCTGCCATTAACCACTCGGCCACCTGTGCACATTGTCACCCCTACCGCACGCAACCCTGCATCACAACCCAGAACAACCGTTGAGATGGCAGGAAGTGCAGCCGGGAGGGGCGTTACTACCAAAACCTGCGCTGCCAGGGGAGCTAAATTGGAGCTGGCGAAGGGATTTGAACCCCCGACCGTCTGATTACAAATCAGATGCTCTACCAGCTGAGCTACGCCAGCCCAAACAGCAATCTGCGCTGCTGTTTTCAAGAGCAGCGCAGAATCAAATCTAGCACACAGACGGCTGTGCGTAAAACCGAGGGCGACGCAAACCGAAGCTAAAATACCCTTTGCTGCATCATTTCCAGAAATTCCAGCGTAATGGGATATCCGGAAGCCGATCCGAGTACCGAATCAACAGGGCAGTGGGGGCAGATCGCCGTTTGCCCATCGTCCACCCACTCCATGATCTCTGAGGGTGGGAATATTGAAAGGCAATAGAAGCAGCCACATACCTCACTGTGCTCAACTTCACCACGATGTTTTGTGCAATGCCGATGTGCGGCTTCCAGATCGAATTTCATAGCCTGTCTTGGATTGTCATGGATTGACCCTACCCGGAGCCATCACCAAGCGGTAAGTTCATTTGTGAGGGGTTATCTTTTCCTGCAGTCTCTCGTCCCACAGAGTAGTTCCTGAGGTGCATCCCTATGTTTCGTTCTCTAGCCCTTGGTACGCTGCTGATCCTTCCGCTCTCCGGGAGCCCGGCGCAGGACGTTACCGGCACACAACAGGAGGGGCCCGCATCCTCCAACGTCGGCGCACCGAAAGAACAGAAGACGCTGACCAACGATGCCATCATGCGCATGGTCAAGGCAGGTCTGGATGAAGACATCATTGCGCAGACGGTGCGGACCCAGCCTGGAAGCTACGCTACCGGCCCCGACGATCTCATCGCCCTGAAAGAAGGCGGCGTCTCCCAGACGGTGATCTCCGCCATGCTTGCCAAAAACTCCGGCATGATAACTCACACCGAGAAGCCGATCGACCTGCCTCCCGCTTCGTCACAGGTGGACGATATCGGTGTCTATTACAAACTGCGCGAGACGCAGGACTGGCAGCCGATGCCCATTGAGCTGGTGAACTTCCGCCAGGGCGGAGCCCTGAAGTCGACCCTCACCAACGGCATCATCAAGAAAGACATGAACGGCCACGTCAAGGGGCCGAGCGCAAAGCTCAACATGCGCGCCGGAGACCAGATCCTGATCTACACCCCGGGCGGCACGCAGCCGGAAGAATACCTGCTGCTGCGCTTCCGCCAACACGCTGACAATCGCGAGTTCCGCACTGAAACCGGTAATGTCTTTCACTCCGAGACCGGTGCCGAGCGCGACTCCGTCTCTTTCCAGCCGCGCAAGATCGGAAAGAACATGTACGCCTATGAGGTCCCGGACCTTGAGCCCGGCGAGTACGGTGTTCTGCCCCCGGGCAATGTGAATCAACGGGGCATGGCGAATGCGGGGAAGATCTATACATTTGCCATTGGCAAATGAGTTGAATCGTTGGTTGGTTGAATAGTTGAATGGTGGGCCGAAGTGGCCGAGTAAAACCATTCAACCATTCAACAATTCAACCATTCAACTTGCTCAGCATTCAGGAAACCCGCACAATCAATACGCATGCGAAAACGCACGCGGTACTCGCTGCTGATCGCCCTGGCGCTGCTTGGAGCGCTGGTGGTCGCCATTCTTCTGCGCAAGAGCGCTCCGCCTGAGGTGGCGCGGTTGTTGCCGGAGTCCGACGGTATTCTTTACCTCAACCTGAAGCCCATTCGCCTGGTCACGAAGCTGGACCAGAAGGCCATTACACGCACGCCGGACTATCAGAAGTTCGTCGATGCGACCGGTTTTCTCTTCGAGCGCGACCTCGATGCCGTGGCCTTCTCGCTGCACCGCATGGATGATCCCTCCGGTCCCAACGGTCCGGTGGCCTACTCGGAGGTCTTTGAAGGCCGTTTCGACGGCAAGCGATTGAGCGACTATCTGCGTTCGATCGCCAGTTCGACGGAGAACTATGCCGGCCATGAGATCTTCACCGTGCCGGTTGAGAACCGCAAGTTGCGGGTCACCACCCTCGGCTACGACATGGTGGCTGCCTCCAATATGCCAACGGTTGAGCAGATCCACTCCATCCTCGATCGCTACCGTGCCTCGGCCTCGCCCTTCTCCGGCTCCTCGTTACTGGGCGAACATTACAGTTCTATTCCACTGCTCTCGTTTGCCTGGGGAATCGGTCAGATCGGCCTGCCTTTGACCGAAAGCGGCAATATGAGCATGGGCGGCGTACAGCTTCCTCTGCCACAGGACGCGACCTTCGTCGCCTCGGCGCGTTTTGTCGGTTCGCTGCGCCTGCGTGTGGAGGAGATTGCAGCGAACGAACAGGCAGCATCCCGCGATGCGGGTAATATGAACATGCTGCTGACGCTCTTTCGTGGTTTTGAATTGAACCAGGCCCGGTCGGCTGAAGACACGGTGCTCCTGGAAGCGCTGGCAAACGCCAAAATCGAGCAAAAGAAGGAACGCGCGGTCCTTACCTCCACCATCTCGCTCGATGCGCTGCGACGAGCGTCCAATAACCAGAAGTAGAGCATTTTCCCTGTTGCTGGGTATTCCGGAAAAAGAGTGCAGCGGCGTTTTCATTGCGGAAAACGCCCATGGATGCGGAAGCCCTACTCTATACCTACAGGGAAAGTGCTCCAGGGGAAAGGCGGGCGTGGGGATTTGAACAACCGTTCGATTGCGCTTTTGAAGTGGATTATCTTTCCGCTCAGCCTGCTCCCGTTTGTGCGGGTCGCGTGGCATTTCTGGCTGGCAGCCAGCGGAACGCAGCCGGATGCTCTCGGCGCCGATCCGGTCAATACGCTTACCCACATCACCGGCGACTGGACGATGTGGTTTCTGCTCATCTCGCTGGCGGTCACACCCGTCCGCCGCCTGTCGCCGAAGCTGGCATGGCTGATCCGCTTCCGCCGCATGCTCGGCCTCTTTGCTTTCTTCTACGGAACATTGCACCTTGGCACCTATCTCTTCCTCTTCTCGGGCTATGACGTGAACGGAGCCTGGGAGGGAGTGAAGTCTGGGCATCTGAGCGTGTTGTGGACGAACTTCGTCGCCGTTTGGCCTACCATCCGGGAAGACGCGATGAAGCGTAAGTTCGTCCAGGTGGGCCTTCTGTGCTGGTTCATTCTGCTGTTGCTGGCGCTTACCAGCCCCCAATGGGTGCTGCGCAGGATGGGCGGCAAGCCCTGGCAGCGTTTGCATCGCTGGGTCTATGTTGCCGGAGCACTTGCAGTCATCCACTACTGGTGGCTGGTGAAGAAGGGCGTGCTTACGCCGTGGAGGGATACGGCCGTTCTGCTTGTGCTGCTTCTGGGCCGTCTCGCGTGGATGCTATGGAAGCGAAGCAAGACGCCGGCGGCTCCCCGCGCCGTGCAAACTGTATAAGACACGCCCTTCGCAACTTTCTCTGCCGGCTACGGTTCTAAACAGGCACGCGGAGGTACGTCCCCCATGCGCCGAGCGTTTGTTTGTTTTGCCGTAGTTCTTTTGCCTGCCATCCTGCTTCCGGCACAGATGGTGCGTTCCGCACAGATACCGAACTCGAAAGCTCCCAAAGCCGAGAAGGCTATGCCCTTGCAGCCCCTCACCGAGCGTGAGCGAGCGCAGCAGATTCTCAACCGGTTCACCTTTGGAGCGCGGCCGGGCGAGGTGGAGCAGGTCCTCTCCATGGGCGTCGACAAGTGGTTTGCCCAGCAGCTCGATTCCAACAGCATCAAGGATGACGCGGTTGCTCGGCGGCTGAGCGACTATCCCGTTCTGCGCATGACGCCGGATCAGGTGGTGCAGACCTTCCCGGCGCAGTTCGTGGTGCAGCAGGTCGCCGAAGGCAAGATGCCTAAACCGTCGGATCCGCAGCTGGCCGCAGTCTACGAGGTCGGCCTTTGGCGCTGGCAGAAGTCGCTGGACGACAAAAAAGTCGATGCGGACGGCACCAGCCACATGCCCACGCCGGAGCAGCAGGAGGAGCAGAAAAAGGCTGATCAGGCCACTGCTGCCCGTATCGCCGGGGAACTCTTCGGGATTGGCCGCAAGGACCGGATGGCGAACCTGCTTTCCCGGCCTGTGGCCGACCGCGCGGCCTTTGCGCAGTACGTTGCCGGAGAACAGCGCGACCTTCTGATCGGCGAGTTTACTCCGCGCGAGCGGGAATACTTCTATGCCATGGCCGCGCCCTCAGGTTCCAGCTACCGTGCCCTGCAGGAGCTGAGCGAGGCGAAGATGCTGCGCATGGTATTGAGCGAGCGTCAGGTGCAGGAGGTGATGACGGACTTCTGGTTCAATCACTTCAACGTCTACGGTCCGAAAGACTCCGACCAGTGGTATACGCCCGCCTATGAGCGGGACGCCATCCGACCCTACGCCCTGGGCAAATTCCGCGATCTGCTGATGGCGACCGCCAAGTCTCCGGCAATGATGGTCTACCTCGACAACTTCACCTCCATCGGACCAAACAGCGAGGCCAATGGCGGCAAACGCAAAGATGGCAAGCGCAACGGCCGCGGCCTGAATGAGAACTACGCCCGCGAGGTGATGGAGCTGCACACCGTCGGCGTCAACGGCGGCTACTCGCAGGCCGATGTGACCCAGCTTGCCGGTATCCTGACAGGCTGGAGCGTCGATAACCAGAACCTCGGTGGCAAGTTCGTCTTCGATCCGAAGAAGCATGAAGCCGGTGAGAAGCAGTGGTTCGGACAGACGGTTCCTGACGAGCCGCAGAACGGCCAGCAACAGGGAATCATCGCCCTGACAAAGCTTGCCTCCATGCCGCAGACGGCGCACTTCATCAGTTGGAAGCTGGCGCAGCGCTTTGTCGCGGACGACCCGCCTCCCGCACTGGTCGATCGCATGGAGGCAACCTTCCTGAAGACCGACGGAGATATCAAGCAGGTGCTGCTCACGTTGGTGCACTCGCCTGAATTCAGTACGCGCCGTTACTTCCGCAACAAGGTGAAGACGCCGCAGGAGTTTCTCGCCTCAGCCTTCCGCGCCACGGCAACCGACCCCGGCAATCCCGGTCAGATGGTGCAGACCCTGCGCCAGATGGGAATGCCTTTTTACGGCAAGCTGGAGCCGACCGGCTACTACATCACCGCCGATCACTGGATGAATACCACCGCTTTAATTGACCGGCTGAACTTTGCCATGCAGTTGACGCAGAGCAAGTACGGCGGGCAGAAGTTCGACTCGTCCCGTCTGCTTGCCGTCGGCCTGATGTCGCAGCCTTCGGTCTCCGGAGCACTGAAGCCGGTCAGCACCCCCGTGAGTAACGGCGAGGTCCGGACGGTGAAGATCATCGATTCGGTCTCGTCTGTGCACGGACGGACGCCTTCGCCAATAACCGGTATGGACGTCGCTCTGGATGTGCTGGAAAAGACATTGGTGGGAGGTCCGGTCTCGGAGAAGACGAACGCCCTGATCCATCAGCAGGTTGCTCAGCCGGCGCCACAGGCGCAGACCGGATCTCAACTCGATCAGCGCCAGGCACAAATCGCTCAAACCCAACCCACTCAACCGCAACAACCGATGAGTCCGCCCGACACGCTGAATATGCTGACGGCTCTCGTTCTCGGTTCCCCGGAATTCCAGGTGCGATAGCGATAGCTTTATACCGGTATAAAGCCGTTCTGGGCCGGGACAGCTTCGTGTGCCTCTTCCAGCCGATCGATGGTTTCCTGCAGCCGCCGAAGATCGAAAGCGCGGCGGAGCACGTAGACCGGAACGTTCGAGACAATGGCCCCTGAGGCGGCGAAGAGAGCTGCCCGGCGGCCAAGCAGCTCTCCTGCCCGGCGGCGGAAGACCTGTTGTTGGACCAGCCGCAAGGCTTCCATCCCGGTTTTCCGGAGAAGGGCGGTAGGTTCGCCGGCTTTGGCACGCTCCAGAAAGTAGATAGCAGCCAGGGGAGTGGTCTTCCGCGAGAAGGCGGATACGTTCTCAAAGCGGAAGTGGTACTTGCCCTGCAGCGCCGCATGGACGCCGGACTGTTTCAGGTCGGGCAGGATCTCCAGCGACTGCGGCAGCAATTTGACGCGAGGAAAGGCTGGACGCACCGACCACCCCTCGGTTGTCGGCTCCAAAGCGCAGACATCGTCCGAGAGCATGGCGTGTCCCCGTTGGGTGAGGGCCGCGGCAAGGGTCGACTTGCCAGCTCCGGAGTGGCCGGAGAAGATGACCGCGCGGCCTCCCAGGCTCAGGCAGGAGCCGTGCAGAGGGAAGATGCTCCGCTGATGACAGATTATGCCGAGACCTGTGCCATACAGGAAGTTCCGGACCTCGATCGGATCTGCGCCGGGTTCGACCCGCAGCCGGATCTCACGGCCGTCCTTCACGGAAAACGTACAGATGGCGGGAATCTCAACGCGGCCGAGAGCGGGCGCTTCGATGTGAAAATTGGACCAGACCGTGGGCGCCTATTACGGCCTGGACACGATCGGCAGCGAAATCTGGCGGCGGCTGCAGCATGGACCCGAGGTCGGCGTTATGGTGCGTGAGCTGGCCGAGACCTACCATCACGACGCGGCCGAGGTGGAGCGTGACGTGCTCGCACTGATGGAAAAGATGCGAGAGCAGAACCTGATTCGCCGCGTGTCATGAGCCTGAGCAGCAAAAGTAGGACCAGTAAATTCGGATCATGGCGTGAGATTCCCATCGCTGCCGAGGCGACAGCGTGGCTTTTTTTTTCGTGGCTGGTGCTGGACGTGCTTCCCGGCAAACTCTACCGCCATTGCATGCAGCCCCGGCTGCGGGCTCGTGAGTTCACGGAAGAGCAGGGCCTGCGGCAAATCAAGCGCGTGAGCTGGGCGGTGCAGCGTACCTCAATCCGCCTGCCCTGGCGTTCGGTCTGCTTCCATCGCGGGATCGCGGCGCACCAGATGCTGCGCCGGCGTGGCATCGCATCGACGCTGCACTACGGCGTCAATCCCAAAGAAAAGCTGGCGGCACATGTATGGGTTACTGCGGGTGGGCGCCCTGTTGTGGGGGTGCGTGAAGCTGTGGGTTACACCCAGATTGCTGTATTCCCCGATACGGCGAAGAACAAAGGAACCAGCGTTCTGAATACGCATGCCAGTTTTCGCTGAGAGTAGCTAAGGCGCGTGCTGGGGCTTAGCGCAGATTAGCGATCCAATACCCAAACAACGCCAGGCAAAGTGCTGCAGCAAGGAAGGTGACAGTCTGGCGGGTCAGGTATTTTTCACGGCCTGCGGTCATGCGCGGCAGCAGGGGAACACCCATTGCCAGGCCACACAGAAAGCCGCCGACGTGGGCGCTGTTGTCGATGTGAATGCCGGTGTCGCGGAGCAGTGTGGCCAGTCCGATAGCCAGGTTCAGGATGGCGAACTGAATTACTGATCCACGCAGCTTCTTGAGTTCAGGCCAGGGGATAGGAAGCCTGCGGTTCGAGAGCAGCACGATCAGGATTCCGGCCAGACCGAAGACCGCGCCGGAGGCTCCCGCGCCTGCCGAAGAGTAAAGAGGGCACCAGTTCCGGTCCCAGGCGCAGAGAATGACGTTGAAGGCCATACTCAGCAGGTTTCCGGCGGCGCCAGTCAGGATGTAGACCGCAAACATGCCGCGGCGGCCCAGAAGAGGTTCTCCCAGAAGCCCCAGGTTCCATAGGCACCACATGTTGGTTGCCAGATGCAGAATGCCGACGTGGACGAACATCGCCGTCAGCAGGCGCCACCATTGTCCCTCCAGAACCAGCTCGGTGATGTTGGCGCCATAGTGTTGCAGATCCTGAGGAGAGGGCAGTGTCAGCGAAACCCCATGTAGCACCATCCATAAAAAGACAGCGCAGTTGACGCCTAATAGTGTGTACGTCGCTGGGGCCGCGAGAAAACGCCAGCCGGAGCGGTTCGCCTGCGGCTGTGGCCCGGGTTCGGGCGGCAGAACATCAGGTTGCGGTGCAGAATGGGGGGATTGTTCGGCGGGGTCCATCAAATGGGTCTTGCTTCCTTCAGGGTAGCACTTCGCGATCGGATGCTGGCTTGGCTTAGGCCGGTGTCATGAAAAACGACAAGGCCCCGGACATTGCCGGGGCCTTGTACATCTTAGAGAGCGAAGTCAGGCGCGCTTGTAGCGCTCCCGCCCGTCGTCGGAGATACGCTCCTGCAGCATTCCGTTCAACACCTTGGGAGCGGGAGTCGCAACGGCGACCAGCACCCAGGCAATCGTGGAGAACAGCAGGCCGGCTACGGCGGCGTCCTTCATGGTTAAAGCCCATTCCACACGCCGCAGATGCAAGTGGGCCAGTGCGACCTGGGACAAACCGGCATAACGATGCAGGATAGCGACCGCAATAATGAAGGCAAGTACTGAAAGCGTGCTGACAACGATCAGAGAGACGTCGACGGTACGGTGCAGTTGCTGACGACTGCGGCAATGGTCGCATGCTGCCAGATGGCGCTCATAATCGACCCGCATCTCCGGGGTTAAGCCCGAGATGTCATACCGCCATCCGGAGAGAATATCGCCAACTACTTGATCGGTGCATTCCGATGTGCGCATGCAGCTCCTTCCTGGCACAAAACCATAGTGTTCATGGGGAATGTGAATTCCATTTTACAAAGATTTGACTTTCTTTCGATCTAAAAAGATTCTCTGTTTCAGTGTCTTACAGGCAGATCGGTTCCAAGGGCAGATCCTGACGTGCAAGCAGGACTTTGTTGCCC
>NZ_JBFRCY010000119.1:0-7952 GCF_052113305.1 Terriglobus sp. YAF25 | reverse complement strand
CTTCTGACCCACAACCGATGTTTGCTGTCTGCAAATGCCACGCGCCAGCGCTGCTGCGGCAGGTTCTCCGCAGTTCCGTAGATATGCAATCCCGCCGCCGCTGAAAAAGAACAGATCTCGAATCCGCACCCTACCCAGAGGCGATCGTCCTGGCCGGCGACAAAGGTGATGTCCTTCAACTGAGGATGCTCACGAACAAGCTCAGGAGAAAATCCCGGAGCAACCGTCCACGTCGAAGCATGCTGCTCCGCAACATAGAGCATTCGCCGGCTGACGAAATAAAGCCGGTCATGCTCGCTCGGCAGCGCGGTCAGCGTTGTGTGCAGATCGAAGTCGAAGCCGCCCGGCGGCTCCGGAATGGCGTGCACGCCGCCGTGATCCATCACATAGAGCCAGCGCAACGTCGAGAACCAGACGCGGCCCTCGTTGTCGCGGGCCGCGCCGGTAACGTACTGCTCATCCGATGCGTTGAACACAATTCGCTTGAAGTCGGCGCCGTCGTACCGGTATACGCCACCCTCGGCGCAGATGATGAGAGATCCCTCAACGTCCTGCACGATATAGCGGACGCTTAAACTCTTCAGCCCCTCCGAGAGACCGTAGGTGCGAAACGCAAAATGCTGCGCCGCCGCCATCGTGGCCAACACGCCTAAAAGGCATGCGCACAGTGCAGCGACGATACATTTTCGCGTCATCCCGGGAACCCTTAAACGGCATATCGGCGGCAACCGGGAAAGATTGATCTGTGATGTAAAGATTTACCAGGACCGATGAGTCTTATATCGGCAACCCTGCTCTGCACACCCTTTTCGGGCTACTCGCCAACAGGGAAAATGCTCTAGCACGGGTCATGCAGTAGCGTTCACAATGCTAACGACGCGATATTCGAAGCGCCCTGGCGGTCAATGGCCATCTTCGCCTGTCGCAGACGTTCGCGGAGTTTCCCGGTGGCGATCCGATGACAGCGCAGGCAAAGTGTGCGGATATTGTCGAGGTCGCATTCGCCCCCGCCCTCGCTCACCGGCAGAATATGGTCAGCATCCCAAAGGCTCTTACGAGAGCGGGTGCGAAGCCCCCAGTGCTGCAACAGGTCCTGCCGGCGATTTCCGCGCGAGTACCGGAGAGTCCGCTCGGCAACGGTTGTATCGACGGAGCACTCCGCACAAACACCTACGTCTCTCAGAAAGACCTGCTCACGCAGATAACCAGGCTGCGATCGCAACTTCCATTCATGCACGCAGAACTCTGAACAAAACGTGAATCGGCCTCGAGGAACTTCTAAATTGCACCAGCGGCATAGACCGCGACCGTTCGCTCCCTTGGGGATCGATTTTCGGTCTACCCAACCTCCGGTCATGATGCGTGCGGTGCTCATCTCGTATAGCTATTCTCGCCCAACAGGACCGGAGCCCATACGAGAGAAAGGTACCGGAATCATGAATGACATCGATGTCTATGTCAAACCGGCGAGCCCGCGTTATTCACGACTCGCAAGGGATGATGCATCGAGCGAAGCTCGATCTGGTCTTGCTTAAGGGCACGGCTTTTAGCCGTGCCGAACAGGGAGCAGAGAACACGCGGCTTTAGCCGCTGAGGTCAAAATATAAGTCGTTAGTTATGGTTAAGAACATCAGACACACACAGGAGATGCGGTACCTCAGCGGCTAAAGCCGCATTCCTTTTCGAGCCGAGACGGGACGGCTAAAGCCGTCCCCTTAAGCAAGACGGAGCGCCTTTGGCGCTTTGCCCAGCCAGCGGCACTGGCCGGGGTCCCCGCTGCTCCCACCCAGGTACGCGCAATCCATAGAGTTCAACTATGGCCTTCACTTCGTACATAAAATCCCTACGAAGTCGCTATCGCCGCTTTCAGCAGCCCGGAGACATAAGCCGGTGTAAGCGGGATTCGCCTGGCATGAATCCCTGTAGCGTCGTGGAAGGCAGCGGCAATCGCTGCCGGACACACCGCATTCGCCGGCTCGGAGCCTCCGGCGTAGCCTTTGTCATCACGGGAGATCTGCACTATCTTGATCTCCGGCATCTCGGCCATGGTCAGGATCTTGTAGCTGCTCCAGTTGGTGCTGGTGATCTTGCCGGTATCGAAGGTGACCTCCTCCTTCAGAGCTTCGCTGATACCCATCACAACGCCGCTGAGCATGCAGCGCTCAAGCTGGCGGGGATTGATGATCTTGCCCGGTTCTGCCCCGATGGTGAACTGTGTCACCTGAATCACACCTGTAGCGGGCGTGACGATAATCTCTGCGATGCCGACCCAGTAGCCATTCTGACGCATCATCAAGCACATTCCGCGCCCATGCAGTTGATTCCCATCTTCACTGCGAGCCTTGGGATTCGGCGATGGCCGCGGCTGCCATTCTGCTGCCTTTGCCGTCGCGTGCACCAGTTCGGTAAGACGTTGATCCGAGGTGTGCGCAAGGCGAAACGCGATGGGATCCATACCAGCCGCCGCGGCTGCTTCATTGAGAAGCGATTCGAGGGCAAAGTTCTGCTGCCGCTGTCCGGGAGTGCGCATGATGAGTCCGCGCATGCCGACTCCGCTCGGTGCATCGCTGCCAAGGTTAGGCGTGCCGTAGACCTCCTCCCGGCGATGCGGAATGCCATCATAGGGCCACTCTGTTGCAATCCAATAACCCGGTTTCGGATCGCTGGTGGGCATGCCGGCAAGGATCGCTCCAACGATGCGTGCGTCGTTTGATTGCGTCGAATAGAACGAGCTTTTAAGAGCAGTGATCCGGTTGTTCGCATCGAGACCACAAGCGATGTCTTCCACCCAGCCGGGAGAACTGGCGGACCAGGCGAAGTCATCCTGCAACATCCACTGCACGCGCACCGGCCGGTGCAGCATCTGCGAAAGGATCGCGGCGTCACCTTCGGCGCCGTCTCCGCCGAAGGTCGTGCGGCCGAACTGTCCGGCATGGTCGAACCAACGCACGACGACCTTATCCATCGAGGTGGAGAGCGTATTGGCGATCTGCGCGCGCAACCCCTGAAGATTGGCCGAGTGAGACCAGACGGTAGCAAAGCCATCCGCACGAACGTCGGCCACTGCTACAAAGGGTCCAATGGGCGCGTGCTTGATAAAGGGCTGCTCGTAGGCAGCGGAGACCTGCTTTGCGGAAGTGCTGAGCGCGGCTGTCGTCTCTTCAATACTTCCCTTTCCTTCCGAGGGAGCCTTCCACGGATAGCTGCGCAGAAACCCAGTGAGCTTGTCACTGCCAGGCAGCCCCGCCCACTCTGTCCACTTGGTCGCGGAGGCAACGGCGCGAGAAGCGCTGATAGCTTCCCACTCATTCGGTGAGACCACCGCAACCAGGTTCTTCTTCACGACCACCTGTGCGTTGGGGAACTTCGTCTTGTCGAGTGCGCCTGCAGCGATCAACGTTGATCCCAACGTCGGAGGACGCACGACGCGGGCATGCAGCATATTCGGCAGCATGACATCGCACGTCCACTGCGTGCGTCCAGTCACCTTGTCTGGGATGCTGGGCATCGGGTATGACGTGCCTACGACCTTATATCCGCTCAACGGCCGCATCGGCGGATTTCCCAGCACGACGATACCGTCCAGCCCGGAGAGTCCGTTCCACGCGGTTGGGTCAACGCGTGCGGCTTCGCCGGAGACAGGTATGGTGAGATCGAGTTGCTGGTTGCGAACAAGCTCGGCGTAGCTGATCTTTCGTCCATCGCCGGAGACGATACCGTCGCTGACCGTGAGCTGGTCTGCGGGGAGATGCAGCTTCTCCGCCGCCAGGCGCAGCAGGGCCTGATAGGTATAGGCGGCCACTTTGCGGAGATTCTCTGCCCCGGTAAGAAAGCCGGCGGAGTAACCACCGTCGGGTGTGCGGTCGGTATCGCCCATGATGAGAGAGATGGTTTCGGGACGGACACAGAGCTCGTCGGCGATGATCTGCGGATAGAAACCGCTCATTCCGGTGCCGATCTCAGCGCGGCCGGTACGTACGAGGATGCTGCCGTCATCGTGCAGCTCAAGCCAGGAGGTAGCCGGCATCCCACGCGGCGGTGCCGTCTGTGATGTCTGCCCCGTAAGTCGCGGCGTTGCCATGGAGACGACCAGCGCGCCACCAGTCTTGAGAAAACCGCGACGGGTAAGCTGAGGCAGGAACTCTTGAGAAGGAACGGGGCTCGAAACCGGAAGCATGATCTTCATGCCGGTCTCCGATCCGACGTCATGACCGTCGACGCTCGCTGCACCGCGCGGATGATCGCGGCATAGGTTCCGCAACGGCAGAGATGGGGTGATGGAGGCTTGTTCGTGTACGCGTCTTTGATCTGGGCAACGCTCGGCGTGGGGTTCGTTGCAAGCAGTTCGACAGCCGCGATCATCATGCCGCTCTGACAGTAGCCGCACTGCGGAACCTGTTCGTCAATCCATGCCTGCTGCACCGGGTGAAGCGTCTCTGCCTCCACGGCTGCACCTTTGTTCTGTGCCCAAAGCGCGGGAAGCCCCTCAATGGTGACGATCTTCTTGCCGGTTGTGGCGGCAAGAGGCGTGATGCAGGAGCGAACCTCTGCTCCATCAACCAGAACAGCGCAGGCGCCGCACTGCGCCATACCGCAACCGTAACGCGGACCGGTACAGTGCACCTCATTCCGCAGCACGTAGAGCAGGGGCGTCTCAGCGGTTGCGTGGACAGGATGCTCCTGTCCGTTGACGTTGAGGGTGAGCTGATCTGCCATGGGTGATGCTCCTTGAGGTCGTATCCAAACCCGCCGTCGATAAGAACTACATTGCGATACTAATCAAAACCCTTGTCAAACCAACACAGATTGGGTTGTGGGTGAGAACCCCTTGTTGCGTCTCAGACGCAGATTCGATAGGTTTGTCCCATTACAACAATTTGAAAATCGTCCCGCGACGGCATGCGTTGCTGGTCTTGCAGGGGATTTCTCCAGCTTCTGTCCCTCGGATTCCTTTTTGTCCGCTCAAAGCATTTCCCCTGTTCCTGGGTTTCCCGGAAGGGGCGTGCAGCGGCGTTTTCATTGCGGAAAACGCCCATAGATGTGAATGCCCTGGTCTACACCTACAGGGAAAACGCTTAATCAGATTTCTCTTCGAAAGCGAGAAGCTCCATGAATCTGTATCGCATCACGCAGGCTGCCGCCCTGGCCGCGGCGCTGCTGGTTATTCCGCCCGCAGCCGCGCAGGAACAGGCGGGTGACAAGGTTGATCTCGACGTCCTGGCACAGATCAAGCACGAAGCCCTCCAGAACTCGCAGGTGATGGAAAACCTGTACTACATCTCTGAGGTATATGGTCCGCGCGTCAACAACAGCCGCAATCATCGCGCAGCCGCCGAGTGGGCCATGCAGCAGATGAAGGCGTGGGGACTGAAGAACGTCCACCTGGAAGCATGGGGCCCCTTCGGTTATGGCTGGCAGATCAAGAAGTATTACGGTGCGCTGGAGTCTCCCGCCTATGCCGCGCTGACCGGCTTCCCGCTGGCATGGACACCGGGCACCGACGGCCCCATCACCGCCGATGCCGTATGGGCTCCCATCCATTCGAAGGACGACTTCGCCAAGTACAAAGGCAAGCTGAAGGGTAAAGTTGTGCTGATCTTCGATCCGCCTCAGCTTRAGCTGCACTCAACTGCGGAAGCGGCGCCCAGCCCGACCGATGAAGAGGTCGAGGCGCGCACCAAGACTCCTCCGACCGGCCCTCGCGGTGGAGGCGGCCGCGGACGCGCCGGTGAAGGAGAGTGGGACTACACCCCGACCTCCCTTGCACTATCAGGACCGAAGGGCCGCACTCTTCGCAACGAGGTCAATGCCTTCCTCAAGGAAGAGGGCGCTGCCGTGGTGCTGACGCCGGGCTACAACGGCGACGGCGGCACGGTCTTCTCAACCTACGGTGGATCCGAAGATCCCAAGGATCCGGTTCCGCCTCCGATGGTCGCCGTTACTCCTGAGCAGTRCAACCGCGTTGTTCGCCTGGTGCAGCATGGAACCACGCCGAAGTTGACCTTCGACATCCAGGTCGACTACCAGAAGACGGATCAGATGGCCTTCAACGTTGTTGGCGAGATTCCGGGTACCACCAAGGCCGACGAAGTGGTCATGCTCGGCGGCCACTTCGATAGCTGGCAGGGCGGCACCGGCGCCACCGACAACGGCACCGGCTCCTCTGTCGCCCTGGAGGCGGTACGCATTCTGGCAACCATGCACAAGCCCATGGCGCGTACGGTTCGCGTTGCCCTGTGGGGCGGCGAGGAAGAGGGACTCTACGGTTCCATCGCTTATGTGCAGCAGCACTTTGCACAGCGCGAAACCATGAAGAAGACTCCGGAGTACGACAAGCTGGATGTCTACTTCAACGACGACTCAGGTTCGGGCCGCTTCCGTGCCGTATCGGCGCTGGGCAATCCGCAGCTTGCGACGATCTTCAGGTCGTGGATTGAGCCCATCAAGGACCAGCACATCGTTGCTGTGACCGGCGGTACCGAGTTCAGGCCCACGGCGCAACCCGGCGGCACCGACTCCACCAGCTTCTCGTGGATCGGACTGAACGGCATCGGCTTCCAGCAGGACTCGTTGGAGTACGGCACCCGCACCCATCACTCCAACGCGGATCTCTATGACCGCGTGCAGAAGGACGATGTGATGCAGGGTTCCCTGGTCGAAGCCTGGTTTGCCTACAACGCAGCCACCCGCGCCGAGATGCTGCCCCGCATCCCAACACCGGAGCCGTTGAAGAAGTAATCGGACGTAGAAAGAAGCAAAGGGTGAGGCCAAAGCCTCACCCTTTTGTTATTGCACTTGGTGTATTAGCTCTAAGCACCAAAAGGTTGCACCTTCTCAGGTGGGAGCAGCGGGCTTCAGCCCGCTGCTCCCACCCGGTTCGAGCTTCGCTCGAATATACCCATCGCGTTGAGATGGATGGGGCACCTAACTATGACTGCAGATCACCATCACTGGCAGCTCTTTCCGACTCGGCCATAACGTCATAGAACACATCATGGAGCATCTCCCCGTTTTCCGGATTGACCACGGTTCGGTTCCCCTTCGCATCCATCGCAACCAGCTTGAATGAGCCCTCGTACGATCCGATTCCGTCCAACACATTAAGGAACGTAACGGCCGAGAGTTCGGCGCACTCCCGCAGGAGTTCTTTCACCAACTCGCGGCCATTGTCGTCGAGATCATGGAACCAGCGCGCCCGACGCTCTTCGATTTCTGCTCGAGCATGCAGGGACACGCCGACGCTTTTGTCGATCTCAGAGGTCCAGGCCTCCATAGGGATGGTCGGTTTCGGCTGCAGTAGCTGCTTCAGTATTTGCTTGTACGGATAGTCAATCGCGTCGCGTTGTATGACTTCAATAAACTCACGTGCATCCATCGTCAATGTCCTCAGCGTAATTACCATTTTGCAGCATTCCACATCGCTCGTAGAACCCTGCCAAGGTAGACATGCGCCTACATGTTGCGCTTCAGCTTGGTATCTCCGCTTACCTGGTTTTGGGCCAGGCCCAAGCCTGTCGCAGGATACCTCTCAACCACTGGACGCGGCCAGAACGCCACAAGGGTTGAATCCACAGTAGTAAGTGTGATATAATACTAAAGGTAACTTCACGTCAGAACTTACTATGAGGTCTCATGCCTATCTCACACGACGCTGTTGCATCGTTCTTCCAGAAGTTTGCGGCCAGCAGCAATTCCAAAGACACACCGGCCGAAATCTCACACTTTGCCGATGTCTTCGTTGCGGCTGGTCCGTCTGGTAACGTTATCGTCAAGGTTGAAGATTTCGCGAAGGTATTGCCGAAGAGACGCCAGCTCCTGGAAGCATCCGGTCTTGTTCATACCTCACTCAAATCCTTCGATGTGACCGCTTCGACAGACCGCCACGTCGTCGTCAACAACACCTGGGAGATGGACTTCAAGACCCAGACACATGGTCCGGTCACAATACCGGT
>NZ_JBFRCY010000118.1:0-7952 GCF_052113305.1 Terriglobus sp. YAF25 | reverse complement strand
CTTCTCCATCAACGATAGTTCCATCTTTACGCTTCCGCCCCAACGCTCCGACGTAGCCTGTTCCGCGCGCCGTCTGCGCCCTTGCCAGCTCATCCACGATGTAGTTCGCGCGCTCGCGGCATGCGACATCCCCGGTCTGCTCGTAGGTCCTCACCRATGCTGTGAGGTAGTGACCGAGTGAGTGTCCCGCGATCGTATCGCTCTCCCATCCTCCATAAATAGGAGCCTTCGGTGGCAGCCCTGCGTACTGGAGAAAATTATGCAGGAATCGATCCGCGCTCAGCCCCAGAAGATAACCGCGATTTACCTCCACTGCATTTGCATACGCCGAAGGCAGCAGACGGACTGACGACAGCGGCAGAGGCCTGGCGTTAGCCGGAAGCAGCGGTGGAGAAACAGCGATGGCGCCTGCGTTACTGGCGGCAACGGAAGCTGCCAGGCCATACAAAAAACCGCGGCGGGTGATCTGAGGCTCAATGAAAAGCATGCAGAATGTATACCATAATGTATTCATTCCGGACGGCCCGCCTTAGCCCGGACAGGGTAAACCTCTCCATCTTCATGGCCTTAGAGCATGTTCCCTGTAGGTGTAAAGTAGGGCCTCCGTATCAACAGGGAAAATGCTCTAAAAACAGCAAGGGACAGCGATCTGCTGTCCCCTGCCGTATTCTTCGGTTGGTTAGAGGGTTTACTGATAGGCACCCATCGACGGCGTGCTGCCGCGCTGCGTTCCAACGATGTCGACCGACGAAGTCTTAGCTGATGTTCCGGCATCCCTGCCAGCCGAGCTCGACTGCAGCGCAAAGTTAGTGCTTGAGGCAAAGCTCGGAGCCGACGTCAGAGGAGCCGAATCCCAGGAGGGAGCAGCGCCGGCGCCGGACCAGAGGTTGTTGGAGCCAGTCACATTTGTAGTGCCTGACTCGATGTATGGTTGAGCGGCGCTGGGCTGAACACAGATATTGTTCGTCAGGTTCATTCCCGCTCCGGCAAACACAATGCCGAAGCAGCCGTTCTGGTTGCCGGTCACGTAACCGCCGGCATCCACGATGGTGTTGTTGTACACCTGCACAGTACCGCTGGTAGCAGCCGGAGGATCAGAGTTGATGGCGATACCAGCTTCGTTCGCCACGCCATAGGGGTTCGACGCAGTTGCAACGTGAGAAATCACATTGTTGTACACCTCGACCGTGCCCTGCGATGGATCGACAGAGGCCAGACTTATACCGTCGCAGTATCCGCCGGTGATGACATTGTCGTGCACGTGAATGTCATACAGGTTTCCACCAGTGGTCGCATGGAACATGATGCTGCGGCAGTAGCCCTTGAAGTTCTGGCCAATGCTGTTCCAACCCGCGTCCGCGTGGTTGACACCGGTGGAGAAGTAAACAGCGTGATAGGTCTTATCCACGTTGCCGCCGGTATCGTGTACGTTGTTGCCCTGGAATGCCCACGTGTCGGCAGGACTTTCCGTCTCTCCTAAAACACATGCCGTGCCGCTAACGCCGCTGGGCGGCGCTGGGCAGGAGATGCTGTTGTTGATGATGCGCGCGTTGCCCGCCTCCGCATCGATGGCCGAAACCTGACCAACAATATTGAGGTTGGCGATGGTGATGTTCTTACCCCATCCCTTCACACCGTTTGGAACGCTGGTGCTGCCCACATTGACAGTTCCACCTGGGAACCCAACGATAGACAACTGGCTGGTCGGCGATGATCCACCGATATCGGTTGAGACCGCAGCATTGTAGCCACGGCCGTCATTGAAGCTGACGTCAGTACCAGGCATCAGATAGATGACCGTGTTCTTGGATGGTGAGCTGCTGTCATTTGACGTTACCGAATTGAACGCCGCACGCCAGGTCTTAAAGGGCTGCGCGTAGGTTCCCGGGTTCGTGTCTACGCCGTTGGGAGAGACGAAGACAATGTTGGTCGGAGTGACAGTGAACGGCACGCCATTGGATGCCAGACCGTTCACATTCACGACGATATTTCCCGTGGTTGCGGACGGACCGAGCTGAGCAATGATCTGCGTGTTGGTCCACGAGCACAGGCTGCAATTCGTTACAAGCGATCCACCAAGTGTCAGTGTGCTTGAGCCCTGCGATGAGCCAAAGTTGCTACCGAAGATGCGTACATACACACCATTACCGTTGTCGCCGCCGGTGCCTGCACCAACATTCAGATCAGTGAAGTTGATATGCGGAGCGCCGGACGTTGTGCTGCCCGAAGACGGATTGGTTGTGGGTGAGGTAGGTGATGTAGGAGTTGTAGGAGTTGTCGGTGTTGTCGGTGTTGTAGAAGCTGCAGTTACCGTGATGGCGGTCGATGCCGTCTGGCTGGTTGAGCTGTTACTTGCGACCAGGTTGTAACCGGTCGACTGTGTTGGAGTGACGACTGCACTTCCTGAAGCAGCAACTGCACTGCCGTTAATCGTCACTGAAGTTGCGCCGGAAGTACTCCACGAGATGGTTGATTGGTTCCCCGCCGTAATAGAAGTTGGCGAAGCGTTGATGGAAGCCGATAACGTAGTCGTAGTGGACCCTGAACGATGTCTGTGCCTGTAGTACTGACCGTGTGCGGATGAGCCTGCGGCGAGTATGGACACACTGCTCCCTACGATGAGGAGACGAATTATGGACTGATTCAAATCAAAAAACTCCCTTGGGGATCGAAGCTGCGGGGCTTCATGCAAGTTGGTGGCCAACTATGCGGGAATTCGATGATTCTGAAAACAGGTTGCTATGGGTAAAAAATGGAGATTTACCGATGTCGTAAGGGTAAATATTCTCCCGATGAAGGGACAAAACGTCCCTATCAGCTCAGAGAGCGCATGGAGGGCGGGTTTCCGCGTCAACCAACTCGCGGTTTTCCACAGTTCACCTTTTGACTCTGCTCTTCTTGTGAAATCACTGCTTTGAAGCAATGTCACATCAGCTTGGTCGATTCCGGTTCCAATATCTCTCGCACGAAATAACTTTTACGCAAAATCGGAGTAACTTCGCCAGAGTTCTCATATAGAATGCCGCTCTCAACTTATCTCATGCTATGCATAGATGTTCGTTGACCGAGGCTTGAGAGGCAATACAACATATGTTCAAGAGAAGAGACGCAATCGATGCCAGAGATCTGTAAGTGACCTCCGAATGCCGTGCCGCTGCGAGACTCTGGATGAACTCAAGTCTGATGTCGTGATATGAGCCGCCAATCGATATCCGTAACCATTCACGGTCTGGATGTATTCCTGTCCGTCAGCCATCTTGCCTAGTGACAGCCTCAGGAGATACACAGTTTGAGTGAGGGTATGGCATTCAACGTTGGTATTCGGCCATACCTCACGCAATAACGTATCTTTTCGGACTGGCTTACCCTGTGCTTGTACCAGGGCGCAAAGCAGATCAAGTTGTTTCGCAGGGATTGGGATTTTTTGTATTCCCCGGCTCAGGCTGTTAGGACCCTTTTCGAACGTAAACCCATCGAAGAAATAGACACAGCCCACTACGCACTCCATCCATTGTTTAAGAGCATTTTCCCTGTTGCCGGTTAATTCCATGGGGAACCTGCAGCGGCGTTTTCATTGAGGAAAACGCCATAGATGCAACAAACCCCTACACGACACCTACAGGGAAATGCTCTGTTTGTTTTTTGTTCTGCTGTTCCTTAATCCAAAGCTGATTTGTACGTCTCAATCAAGTTGCTGACTCAGGAGAAATTCGTCTATCGCAACGCTCATTTTTGGAAGGGGAGCAACACCATGTTCACGCAACACAATTTCAAGGATCTCGATATTCACATCGACTCGATGCATTGGGAAAGCACTGCATCGAGCCTACGTCACGAAAGCGTTTTCCCTGTTGCCGGGCTTCCCGGACGAGTCGTGCCGGGGCCTTTTCATTACTGAAAACTCCCATAAATGGGCAAGCCCTCCACTACACCCACAGGGAAAAACCCACTAAGCGCCCGGCGGCTGCTCGAACCGTAGTGAGCTCCGCAGCGGGACAGCTCCCGGATCGCGATGGTGCAAGCGCTGTACTGGCCGCCGCGCTGTCTCCCACTGCCGCAACCAGTACGGCATCTCGGCATCACGAGATCGCAGTACCGATAGCACTCGTTCGGCTTGACCAAGATCATGCCAATCCAGCCCAGTGAGCTCTGAAACCAGGAGCCGGCTTGCATTTGGAGAAAGAATCTGACGAGAGAAATCGATGGTGGGAATGTTGTCATACACGAACGTCGCAATGCGAAGCTCCCGCCGGTCATTCGCTACCGCATGGACGCGCTTAAGAACCGCCAGATCCGGAAGCGCTTCGAAGCATATGCTCAGCAAAGTCTGGACAGAGCCGACCATGACGAATGTATTCCATAGTCCTCCATTCGTCAGAAGCCGTTCCGCGACGGGCAGGCTGGGCTTTTCTTCAAAGCTCCGCACTTGAAACAGGTTCTCGCCGACTGCGGGACCTGGCACAATCCAGCCAAACTCAACCTCAGGTCCTGAGGGGTGCGCTCCAAGCAGCATGACGCAATCGCGATGCTGAGCCGCCGTCTCGAATGCAGATTCAATCGCCGCAGTGAATGATAGTTCGTTGGAGTAGTAGTGATCGCAAGGCAAGACCGCGACCAGGGCATTCGGCTGCTCCTCCGCAATGTGGAAGAGGCTGAGAAGAATTGCGGGCGCCGTGCCACGATTGAATGGCTGCACCAGCTTGTACGACGAAGTGCCGGCGAGGTCTTCCTGAAAGTACAGGCGGTGCCCTTCGGTCACCGCGTAGATTGTCTGATTTTCGGGGATGCTTCTTGCCGCGCGGTCGCGAGTCTGGCGAAGCAGGGTCTCCTGACTCAGAAGGCCGCAGAACTGCTTTGGCCGATYGTCGCCATAGATGACACGCGTCAGGCACTGCAGACGTGTGCCGTCTCCGCCGGCCAGAACAAGTCCCCAGCGGTTTTGGGCCGAAGCCGGCAAGTTGCGATCCTTATGTTCTACGAGGTGCAATCCATGATTCGTCACTCTTTCTCTCTCTCCATACTTTTGGATTTTCCCGTTTTGTCCAGAAAGACACAGAGGGTTCTGTGATGGAGGAGAGGAGCACAAACCAGACCGACGAGAGTGAACCAATAATGGCATCAAATCGAATCGACAGGCATCTCGTACAACTACTAGTTTTTCAATTGGGATTTTGTTTGCCCGAAGACAAACCATCAGGCGGAGCAATAATGCCCTCCTGCACCGCAAACCGTGTCAGGTCGGCAACACTCCGCGCCCCAAGGCGAGACATCAGGCGCGCACGATGGAATTCAACCGTTCTTACAGAGATATAGAGGGCGTCTGCAATCTCTTTATTTTGTTTGCCTTCTACGATGAGCTGAAGGATCTGGCGTTGCCTGCCCGTAAGCTCCAAAACCGTTTGTGAAACTTGATAGGGGCGTTCCGTCACCTCCGTAACAAGGCTCTGATCCAAAGCCGGAGAAAAGTACCGACCTCCGCTTCGCGCAATCTGGATCGCGTTAAGAAGTTCCTCTGAAGCGCCGGATTTTAAGACATACGCCACTCCACCCGCTTCGATTGCCTTGCGCACATAGACCGGATTGGAGTGCATGCTGATAAAAACCAGCTTTGTCTTTGGAAGAGCCTTTCGTATCTCCCGTGCGGCATCGATGCCATTCAGCACCGGCATGGTTACATCCAGAATCACCATCTCTGGCCGAAGCCGCAGAGCTTCCCGGACGAGGCTCTGCCCATCGACTGCGGAACCTATTACATGGTGCTGATTCTCCAGCAGTCGTCGAATGCCATCAAGAACCAGCGAATGATCATCAGCAAGAAGAATTCTGGCTTTCATGGCGCCACTCTCCATGCAAAGGTACTGCGGCCGTGACAGAGGTTCCATGCCCCGGCGTGGAAGTAATATCGAGTGTTCCGTTGACCAGGCGAATGCGCTCGGTCATGCCCAGAATCCCCAGGCCGGTCCTGCTTCGCGGGGACTCCACCGAGAAGCCAACGCCGTTGTCTTGCACTTTGAGCTCAAACATGTCGCCGGCGCTCCGCAACGTAACGCGGATCTTTTTTGCATGTCCATGTATGAGCGCATTGCGGAGACTCTCCTGAGCGACGCGATAGAGACACGCTGCTTCTGTGTCGGTCAGGCAGGAGTCTTCCACCAGGCCGTCGAGAACTACCGTAATTCCGTGTCCTCTCTCGAATTCACCGCAAAACTCCTCGAGCGCAATGCTGAGGCCGAAATCGGTAATGACAGAAGGATGAAGTCCGTGTGAGATCCGGCGCACTTCGGAGGAGACACGTGCAGCCTGCTGCTGTAGCGCTTCGATCCGCTTGCGCTGTAACGCTTCCTCAGGAAACTCGGTTCCTAAGCGTCCCAGTTCGATGGAGAGAAATGCCAGTTGCTGGGTAATGTCGTCATGAAGTTCTCGCGCCAAGTTTCGACGCTCTTCTTCCTGGGCGGAGAGGAGGCGTGCCGCCAGTGCCCGCAGTCGTTGCTCGCTCTCCCGCAACGCAGCTTCGGCAGTCTTACGCGCGGTGATATCAGTGATGAAGCTTACGGCGAGCAATCCTCGCTTGGTGTGGACACCGCTGAGACTCACCTCGATGGGAAACTCCGCGCCATCTTTGCGTAATCCCAGGAGGTCCTGGTCGGACCCTATGGTACGACTCTTGGGATACAGATTGAAGTCCTGCCGACGTGATTGATGCAGATGGCGGAGCCTCGTGGGTACCAGGGTTTCAAGTGGCCGGCCGATCAACTCCCCCTGCTCATAGCCAAACATCTTGCCCGCCTGGCGATTGGCAAGCACGATTGTGCCGTCACTATCGATAGCAATAATGGCCTGCGCCGCTGTGTCCAGCAGGGTTCGGACGGTCTCTTCGCTCTCGCGCAAGGACTCTTCGAGCTCTTTGCGCGCTGTGATGTCTTCCGTAAAAATCAGAATTCCGGCGGGTTTATGATCCTGACCTCCCCAGGGCCGAATCTCCCATCGCAACCAGTTGACTCGTCCATCTTGACGGACCCATCGCTCCTCCTCAGAACGCATGGTTTCRCCTGCTAGACAACGGCGATGGATCTCTTTCCAGCGATCGGGAATTTCGGGGAATAAGTCGTAATGCAAGCTTCCCTCGAATTGTGACCGGTCCATCCCGTACTCCAATGCCCATCGATCGCTGACCTGCACATACCGCATATCTCGATCGAGCATTGCAACCGCCGCGGGAACGTAACGTACGAAGGTGTTGAGCAGATCCTCACGCGTCTTCAGAAGAGCGGTCCTCTCCCGCACCCGATCATCAAGTCCAGCATTAAGCCGGAAGAGCCGCGCCTCGGCTACTGCCGATTGCAGGCTATGCCGCCTGACGCTGAAGTACAACGAAGTGACGATCAACACAATGACGGCATACCCAATCACCAGAATGCTGAGAAAGTCAGAGCGCGCCTTTGTGAGCGCACTTTCCCGAGAGCCGAGCAAGCGCTGTTCCTCACGCTCCATCTCCCGGATCACGCCTTTGCTCGTCGCCAGCGGTTCACGCTGCTGATCGATCTGCGATTTTATGGATGAGGGATCGCTTCTCCGCTTCAGGTACTCGTCAATCGAGGATTGGTAGGTCGAGATCCGGGCTTCAAGTTCCTCCCGAAGCTTCAAAACGTTCTTCTGTTGCGAGGGATTATCGGCAGTGAGATCAGCAATGGTAGAGATCTCTTTCCGTAGTTCATCCAAATCCACGTTGTAGTCTTCGAGGAATCTGTCTTCGCCTGTGAGCAGGTATCCACGCCCGCTTGTTTCTGCCGTATCGATTGCGGAAGCCAGTCTCTCAAGCGAGGCCTCTACCTGGAGCGTGTGTTCGACCAACTGAGCCCGGCGATCCGCAAACCGGGCAACGAGCCACATCACGATTCCGATGGCAATCGGAATCGCCAACAAGAGCGCTAAACGACTAAACGCCTGAACGT
>NZ_JBFRCY010000117.1:0-7961 GCF_052113305.1 Terriglobus sp. YAF25 | reverse complement strand
CATCGGGCCAGTTGTCGATCTTTCCGTCGGCAATCGCTTTGAGCGCGATGTCGTTGCCGAGAATCTGGCGCATGGTGTGGTTATCCCAGCGTTCCGTGCTGCTGACCGGCTTCCAGTTCTTGTACTCCGGTAGAAACGGTACGCCGTTCCACTCAGGCTGTACCTGCATATCGGGATGTGTCCCCGTTGGTTTGCCATTGCTCGCAATCCAGTGCTGGAACTGTGTCTCCGCAGCAGTGGAGGGCGCGGGTGCCGCAGTTTGTGCCGGCGGAGTCTCGAGGTAGTGCCGCAGGGTGGCAAGCTCATCTGGGGTGACACCGGCATCGCGGTGAACCGCCAGATATCGCGGCAACGGCATGGAGCCAAGCTGAACCGTGTTCACGCTTTCAAACAGCACCCCGCGCTGGACGGCCTCCGGCTTCGCTCCAATGGTGGAGAAGTTCAAATGCTCACGCGCTTCCAGCACGTCGCTTCGAACGATCCAATATGCCGGAGCAAGGTTGTCGTACCAGGGCAGTTTCGTCTCGTTCGAGTGGCAGCTATAGCACCGCTGCCGCAGAATCTGTCTCACCTCATCCGACGCCTGGATCTCGGCCGTCACCGGGGGAGATTCCAGCTTCGGATGGTAGGCCTGCATCGCACCGCCAATCAGCAGAAGAACAATGCCGGTCCCGGTCAGAAAGCGCATTCGAGTCATCTCGTACCTCACTCTCTCGGATGTCCGCTGTTGCCACCTGGTGGCAGGTTTCTCACACCTTTCAATGAATCGATCACGAAACTAGGGCGTGTCATGATCCTGAAACCTTTCGCCAGCCGGTACGTCCACCGTAGTATCAGTACATCTTTCTCGCTACGTCGCTGTGCGGCCCGCTCCGCAGTGTGCAGACGTCTCTCTTCTGCTGTTGCATCACAACCTGACGAGGGCTTTCGATGATTTGTTCCCGCATTCGCCGTGGTGTATCCGCGGTCCTGTTGTTGACGGCACTTCCTGGCATAGCTCAGCGCCGTGCCGCCGCTGGAGACGCACCCAACGCCGGTGGCCCTGTGCCAACAATCGCGCAGCGCACCGCCTCTCTTGAAAAGAAAGACGGCTTCTTTCCGATCTACTACGAGGCAAAGACGGCGCATCTGTTCTTCGAGATCCGCGAATGGAACAAGCAGTTTCTCTATGCCAAGCACAGCGCCTCGGGAACGGGTGCGGGCGTCAACCGCGGAGCCATCCAGCAAGGCCAGGTCGTTCACTTCTCGCGCATCGGGCCGAAAGTAATGCTCACTGCCGAAAACGAGCGCTGGATTACGAAGAGTGGAGAACCTGCGCAGGAGGAGGCTTTCCGCGATGGCTTCCCGCAGTCCATCATTGGCGGCTTCACCATCGCTGCCGAAGATGAGAACGGTGCGGTTTTGGTCGATGCAACCGACTTCCTCATGCGTGATGCTCTCGGCTACGCATCACGCCTTGGTACAGGCTTTCGCCTCGATCCATCGCGCTCTTCCATCATGGAAGAGCACACGAAGAACTTCCCGAAGAACACCGAGATCGAAACCCTGCTGACCTTCGGCAAAGAACCCGCGGGAGGCTTCGGCTTCGGCGGCGGGGAAGGCGCCGGTGGTCTCGCCGCGGTATCGCCAGACGCTAATAGTGTCAGCCTCAGCATTCGGCAGTCGCTCATTGAGCTTCCCGATGGCAACTACAATCCCCGCCCATGGGATCAGCGCGCCGGTCAGCTTGTGAACACGGTTTACTCCGACTGGTCGAAGCCTCTCGGTGAGTCACGCGAGACGCGTCTCACCACGCGCTTCCGCCTCGTCAAGAAGAATCCCAACGCCGAAGTCTCTGACCCTGTCGAGCCCATCCGTTACTACGTCGATCGTGGAGCGCCCCAGCCCATACGCACGGCACTGCTCGAAGGTGCGCGCTGGTGGTCTGACGCATTTCTCGCCGCCGGCTTCTCCAATGCCTTCAAGGTGGAACTTCTCCCCGAAGGCGCCGACCCGTATGACATCCGCTACAACGTCATCATGTGGGTACCTGAAGAGCAGCGAGGCTACTCCAACGGAGCCTGCATCTACGATCCCCGCACCGGCGAATCGATCAAGTGCGAAGTCACCCTGACCACCGGCCGTGAACGCCAAGACTACCTCATCACCGAGGCGCTGCTCTCGCCGTATAAGAACGGTGACAAGTCGGATCCGCAGCAGCTTGCCATGGTGCTGCAGCGGATGCGTCATCTAGCAGCGCACGAGTCTGGCCACACTATCGGACTCGGTCATAACCATGCGTCGTCCGCCTTCGGTCTCGGCGGCTCGGTCGATGACTACCCCTTCCCGAACATCCAACTGGATGCCAAGGGCAATATCGACCTTACGCATGCATACCAGCCGGGCCTCGGCGAGTGGGACAAGCTGACCGTCAACTACCTCTACCATCAGTTCCCGCCCAGCTACACCCCGGCGCAGGAGAAGGCAGGTCTGGAAAAGATCCTGCAGGACGGCATAAAGAAGGGCATGTACTTCATGACCGATAACGGCCCTTCCAC
Organism: Terriglobus sp. YAF25; assembly: GCF_052113305.1. NCBI lineage: Bacteria > Pseudomonadati > Acidobacteriota > Terriglobia > Terriglobales > Acidobacteriaceae > Terriglobus > Terriglobus sp. YAF25. The sequence continues at coordinate 5,424 of NZ_JBFRCY010000117.1, read as the reverse complement.
CATCCATCCGCACTCGTCGCAGTGGGACAACGGCTCCGACTCGGCGAAGGAGCTTGGGCGCCTGTGGAAGGTCCGCGCAGTGGCCATGAAGAACTTCTCTGACGCGGCCATCAAGCCCGGCCGTCCAATGGCGGAGCTTGAAGATACCCTCGTTCCTATCTATCTGATTCACCGCTATCAGATCGAAGCTGCGGCGCAGTCGATCGCCGGCGAAGACTGGCGTTACGCCATCCGTGGAGATGGTCAGCAGGTCGCGCCGATGGTCTCGCCCGAAGCGCAACGAGCGGCTCTGAAGTCGATCCTCATGACACTGAATCCCGCGGAGCTCGCGCTGCCCGAATCCATCGTTGCACTGATGCCGCCGCGTCCTCCATCACTACCGCGTACGCGTGAGAACTTCACCGGCTATGCGGGCGATGCTTTTGATCCGGTCGCTCCGGTTCGTGCCGCCGCGACCATCACGCTCGATGCCCTCCTTGATCCGGAACGCGTTGTCCGTCTCACCCAGTTCCACGCACGCGATGCAAAGATGCCCTCGCTCGGCGAAGTGATTGACTCCACCATCGATGCCACCTGGAAGTCGCCGGCGCAGACCGGTCTGGCCGAGCAGTCGAAGTTTGCCATTGACTACGCGGTGCTGGAACACCTGCAGACCCTCAGCACCAGCAGCGAAGTAACTCCCGAAGTAAAGGGTATTGTGTTGCAGGCAATCGCCAAACTGCGCAGCTATGCGTCCGATCAGGTAAAGAACGACGGCCTGAGCCCCGAGGCAAAGGCCTTCTATACCGCAGCCTTCACTCCTTCAGGCGGTGGCGCCGGCGGAGCACGAGGCGGAGCCGCAACCCCGGCTGCAGCACCAGCAGCCGGTCCAGGGGCTCGCCGTCCCAGCGGTGACCATAACCAAATCCCCGCCGGAGCCCCGATCTAGAGTGGAAGTAGTACGAGCAAGCGAGTGCCCCAACGTCTCTATGACGATGGGGCACTCGACTCTGGAGCGAACCTGATGGAAGCCCAGCGCTCTCATTTTTCAATCATTCAATCCTTCCATCATCACCTCAGTGCCCGCTGTGATAAGGGTGCCCGGCAAGGATCGTAAACGCGCGATAGATCTGCTCAGCCAGCACCAGCCTCGCCAGTTGATGTGGCAGGGTCATCCGTCCCAGGGACAACGTCAGGTCCGCAAGCTTCAGCGTCTCCGGCGACCATCCATCCGGGGGCCCAACGGCCAGAAGAGCACGGCGTTTGCCGCCGTCCCGCGCTCCCCCCAGGGCGGCAGCGAACTCTTCTGAGGTCAGCGGCTTTCCCCGGCTATCGAGCAGCACCAGAAATACCGCTCCCTCTTTCCGTTCACGCTCGACCCGCTCCAGGAACTCCCGTTCCGTCTTCAAGGCGAGCTCTTCCACCGGCGCATAGCGGGAGGTCCGCTTCAGGTATTCGCCTGCCAGATTGTCGATCGCGCGGTCAGAGCCGGCGCCTACGGTTACCAAGGTAAGTTTCACAGGCTAATTTCATCCGGAGAACTCTCCGGGTCTCTGCATTAACACCTAACACGAGGTCTCCTCAGGGCTCCGCGCAAGCCTAAAAGTAGAAATTCATCCAAAATTCAATAGAATGTCGCCCTGATATTCCAAAAACCATAGGTTTTGAGCCGGTCGAACGTTCTTCCCGTGCCAAAAGTACCTTTGAATCAATTACTTTCTGCATCGCCTAAGTTGGCATGGTTCTTGCTACACCGACGTCCAACCCAAATCTGGCGCGTGGATTCAAACAGAGTTTCTCTGAATTCCAGGCATACAAATATTAGGTTTCCCAAAACCCCAAGGGAGATGCACAAACACATGAAGAAGCTATTTGCTGTTGTACTTCTGTTTGGCCTTATCTTCTGCACAGTATCTCTGACAGCTCAAACATCGGCCGGTCTCGGCACGATCACAGGCACAGTTACTGACCAGTCCAAGGCTGCCGTTCCGGGCGCAACCGTTACCCTGAGCAACGCCCTCACGGGCGAGACCCGTACCGCCACCACGAACTCGCAGGGTGGCTACCAGTTCCTTAACCTTCGCGTTATCTCTGGTTACTCCATCAAGGTCGAATCCAAGGGATTCTCGACCCGTGAAGTCAAAGACATCAAGACCTCTGTAGGTTCCACCACGAATGCTGACGTGAGTCTGGCCGTCGGTTCCGAGTCGGTTGTCATCTCAGTCGAAGGTGGCAGCTCCGAGCAGGTCCAGACCGAAACTTCCTCTCTCTCGCAGCTCGTCGACTCTTCCATCTGGAAGAGCTCCCCACTTGAGTCGCGTACCCAGAACGAATTCGTCCAGCTTGTGGCGGGCGCAGGCCCCGACAGCGCCGGCACCGGCCGTGGCTTTGCCGTGAACGGCGCCCGTACCGGTACGGGCAACTTCCTCGTCGAAGGTTTTGATAACAACGATCAGGGCCAGGGCGGCGCAGGCTTCACCTTTGGCCGCGGCGGCGCCGTAACCTCCATCTCGCCCGACGCCATCCAGGAGTACCGCGTCATCACCCACGTTCCTCCGGCCGAGTATGGCCGCGCGGGTGGTTTCTCGACCGATACCGTGCTGAAGTCCGGTGCGAACCAGTGGCATGGATCGCTCTTTGAGTACAACCGTATCCAGACCCTGGCAGCCAACAGCTGGTTCTCCAACAACAGCGGCCTCCGCGATCACCGTGTCCGTAACCAGTTCGGTGGCTCCATCGGCGGCCCGATCCGTCGCGACAAGACCTTCTTCTTCGCGACGCTTGAAATCCACCGCTATCGTGAGGGAACTCCGCAGGTCGTGACGGCGACGACACAGCAGTTCCTCGACTTCRTGAACAACGGCAGCTACCAGAAGTTCATGGAAGGTACTGCCCAACAGAACCCGGCTGCGGGCCAGGAAGGTATCTGCCCCGTTTATCTCGGTACGACCTGCCCTGGCGCCTTCTCTCGCCAGTCCACCCTCGGTCCTGTCTTCAAGGCTCTGTATGCGAAGTACCCCAGCTCTTTCCCGCTTGCCACCAGCAGCCTCGACAACACAGCGCAAGGCCTTCTTTCGGGAGGAGCTTTGTCGTTCCCGGTACCGGTTTATGGGCTGACCGGTGTCATCAACACGACCGTACTCAACCAGAACCGCGGCACCATGAAGATCGATCACAAGCTGACCGAGAAGGACCAGCTTGCTTTCACCTACCTTGTCGATCTGTATACCAGCAGCTTTAACAACGGCGGCGGCGACACTAACCCTGGACCTCCGTACAACAACGTTGGCGGATCGCAGGTCTTTGGTACTTCCTGGACACGTACCTGGACGCCGACTCTCATCACGCAGGCCAAGGCAAGCTACCTGCGCCACGTCTCGAACTTTGAGGTCCCTGGGACAGCAGGTATCCCTTCGATGTTCACCGCGGACTCTTTGTCGACAGGCTTCGGCGCCAGCACTGGACTGCCGCAGTACTTCACCGAGAATCAGTTCGCTTATGAAGGATCGGTCACCAAGACTCTGGGTTCGCATACAGCGAAGGCTGGGTTCCGCTTTGTCCGCACCCGCAATGGCTCGTCCTTCTATAACGACATCAATGGCAACCTCGCGTTCTGGTCGGTAGAAGGTCTGGTCACGGACGGTACCGCCGATGAAGATCAATTGAAGACGGCTGATCCTGCGGATGCCTCGACTTACGGCAGCCTGTACTCTGCCGGAGCATCGCTGGATCCGACCACTAACTCCGCACCCGACCCCTATCGCGGCTACCGCGCGAAGGAGTTTGCGGCATATGCGCAGGAYGACTGGAAGGCCACACCGCGCCTGACGCTAAACTACGGCCTCCGCTGGGAGTACTTCGGTCCCCCGCATAACTTCAAGGCCGGCTTCGACTCGAACGTCTACTTCGGTACCTTCGGTACGCCTACCGCAACCGGAAACCCGAACCTGCCCAACACTCCGCTGCTGGGCGCTGTTCAGGGAGCCAAGTTCATCCAGAAAGATAGCGATATCTGGAACAAGGACATGAATAACTTTGCTCCGCGTGTGGGCTTCTCCTATGACACGATGGGCAACGGCAGGCTTGTTCTGCGCGGCGGCTTCGGTATCGGCTACGACCGTCTCTATAACAACGTCTACGAGAACATCCGCTTCAACTATCCACACTTCGTGGACAATACCTACGGTTTCGGCGCCGGTTCGGCCGGAATCAGCCCGACCCTCCGCAGCCAGCTCGTTCAGGCGCCATTTACTGGCAATGCCGCTCTGGCAGTCGCCGGTGCGAAGCCTGTACCCCGTCACATCGACCAGCGCCTGGTCACGGCTTACTATGAGCAGGCTCACTTCGGCGTGCAGAGCGGCTTCAGCGGCTACGTGTTCGAAGCGACTTATGTCGGAACCTTCGGCCGCAAGCTCATCGGTCTGATGAACATCAACACCTTCGAAGGCCGTACTGCCTGCCTGTCATCGTCAAGCACGGCTCAGAAGGCACTCTGCGCTGCTCAGGGGTACACGACCTACAGCTCGGCTCGCCCGACCAGCCTCTTCAACAATGACAACTTCCGCACCAATGGCTTCGGCTCCAACTACAGCGGTGGCCAGGTCAGCGTGCGGAAGAGCTTCGCGAAGGGCGTTCAGATGCTTGCCAACTACACCTACTCGAAGGCGATGGACAATACCTCCGACGTCTTCACGGTGAAGAACGGCGGCACGGGTATCGTATCTCCGTACAACCCGCGGTATGAGTACGGAGCAGCCGACTTCGATACCCGTCACAACCTGGTTGTGACCTCGAATCTGCAGTCGCAGTGGAAGAAGAGCAACCTGCTCCTCGGTGGATGGGCTCTTTCGCCGATCTTCACATGGCGCAGCGGCTCGCCCATCTATATCAAGAACGGCGCCAGCACCTACGACCCGAACAAGGACGGCACCACCGGTATCGACCGTGCAGTCTATCTGAAGTCCGGCGATCCTCGTAACTCCATTAACCACAACGTAAGCCCGGCCAGCGGATTCATCACCAAAGGCACCTGGGGTGCATATTCCTGCCCGACCGTGTGGTGCGATCCTCCGGTGCAGCGTAACAGCATCTATGGCCCGCGTTTCATCAACCTGGACCTGGGTGTGATCAAGCACTTCGCCATTACGGAGCGGCAGGCGGTCACCTTCCAGACCAGCTTCTTCAACATGTTCAATCACCCCAACTTCAAGAACCCGATCGGCGATACGAACAATGCCAACTTCGGTAAGTCGACCGACGTGAACAACGATGCTCGCGTCACGCAGATGAGCCTGCGTTACGACTTCTAACCAAACCTGAATCAACAAAGAAGGCCACCCCTAGGGGTGGCCTTCTTGTTTTGATATTTGGGCTAGAGCATTTCTCCTGTTGCTGGGTAGCCCGGAAGGGGAGTGCAGCGGCGTTTTCATTGCGGAAAACGCCCAT
>NZ_JBFRCY010000116.1:0-8007 GCF_052113305.1 Terriglobus sp. YAF25 | reverse complement strand
GGTCTGAGAAATACCGGCTGATACACGTGGCAGATATGCAGATATAACGAAGGCCCGCACCTCTGTTGCGGGCCTTCGTGTTTTGCTGAGATCTAGCGATGCTGTTTGCCGCTACGGCTTTGCATTGCAGGTGGCTGGCGCAGACTGTTGCCATGGCTACCGGAGTTATTGCCGGAAACCTCCTGCGGTTTCATGTGTTGCATGCCGTCGGCACTAGTATGGGCGGCGTAGCTGCGGTCGTGGCCTCGGTTGTGCACGGGTTCCTTGATGTCCCCGTGTTGTTTGAGTGGAGTCGATTGCCTATTGCTCATCCTCTTCTCCTTTCCGCGGTTTATGCCATGCAGCGATCACGCTGCTTCTGTCTCGCTCTCGTCTCCAATTTCCGGTGACCTGGCAGCCTTGTCACCGGGTGGGGATGGAGCGCCCCAATCATACTCGTGACCGGGATATTTCTCTTCCACGCCGGGGGGGCCAATAGCTGGGATGCGGCGTTCGTCTTCGAACAATTGCCAGCCCTGTTCATGTGCATATTCGCCGGAAAGGCCGCGTGTGCGGTTGGTGAATCCGACGGGTTCGTGATGGAGTGCCTCGACCATCGTCTGTCACCCCCTTTTGATCCGTGTTGAGATGGGGCCACCCGGCAGGTGGATGCCCGGTTCCGGAAGAAATATGCAAGTCTTCGGCAGGCACCAGAAACGCCGTAGAATGAAGCGCATGGACTGGAAGAGCAAGCGCGTGACTGCCCTGCTGGAAGCCGCGCTGGTAGAAGACCGTGCGACCGAAGATGAGACCACCCGGCTRACGATTGATCCTTCGCTGCGAGCCTCCGCGTCGATCCTGGCAAAAGAAGATAGTGTCGTCTCCGGATTGGGGTGTATTCCCGCATTCCTTGAGATCTTTGCCCGGCTCAGCAAGAAGCCCGTCGGGCGTTTCGAGGTCATCAGCCACCCGGAGATTTTTGATGGCGTGCGGGTGAAGAAGGGGCAGGCGCTGGCGGTCATCCGCCACAACGCCGCGTCTATCCTCTCCTGCGAGCGCGTGATTCTGAACCTGATGCAGCGCATGAGCGGAATTGCGACTCTTACCGCACAGTACGTGCGCGAGGTGCAGGGAACGAAGGTCAAGGTGCTGGATACGCGCAAGACACTCCCCGGGATGCGCCTGCTGGAGAAGTATGCCGTGGCTTGCGGCGGCGGCACCAACCATCGGCAGGATCTGCACGACGGAGTCCTCATCAAGAACAATCACATCTCACTGGGCGGCGGCATCCCCACGGTGTTGAAGAAGGCTCTGGAAGACCGTCGCGGCGGCCAGAAGATACAGGTCGAGGTTCGCACCTTTACGGAGCTGGACCAGGCACTGCTGGGCGGGGCGGAGGCATTGTTGCTGGACAACATGACCCCCGCCGAGGTCGCCAAGGCGGTTAAGGTAATCCGCAAGCGGGCTCCGGGCGTCTCGATTGAGGCCAGCGGCAACATGAACCTGAAGACCATCGGCAGCTATGCCAAGACCGGTGTGGATTTCATCAGTGTCGGCGCGCTGACGCACTCCGCCGTTGCCGTCGATTTCAGCATGAAGATCACCGCGGACGTGTACTGATGTACGGCCTGGCCGCATTGCAGGCTGAACTTCGCGGAACCATCTTTGCGGACCAGGTCGCGTACTTCCCCACGATCGACTCGACCAATACCTATGCCCTGGCGCAGGCGCAGCGGGGAGCTCCCCATGGCAGTGTCTACCTGGCGGGGGAACAGACGGCGGGCCGGGGACGCAGCGGGCACCAGTGGCACTCGCGCCCGCAGGACGGCATCTATGTCAGCGTTCTGGTGCGTCCCTCGCTGAGCAGTGACCGGGCGCTGTGGCTATCGCTGATTGCGGGCATGGCGGTGAAAGCGGCCATCGAACAGACGACCGCGCTGGCGGCCGATATCCGCTGGCCCAATGACGTTTTACTGCATGGGAAGAAGTGCGCCGGCATCCTCGTAGAGTCGGCTTTTGCAGGCGACGCGATGCGATACGCAATCATCGGCATTGGTCTGAACGTGAATCACGAGAGCTTTCCTGAGCCGCTTTCCCAGACTGCGACTTCGCTGCACCAGGAGACCGGGCATCCCCACAGTCGCGAGGTTCTTCTAACCGCTCTGTTGCGCGCCCTGGAGGCGGAGCTGAAGGTATTAGCGGCGGGTGAGGACGTGCTGGAGCGGTTCACCGCAGCTTCCTCCTGGGTGCGGAATAAGCAGGTGAGCGTGGCCGAAGACGAGGGCTATACTGGGGTGACGTGCGGGTTGAACCCTCAGGGGTTTCTGCTGGTTAATACCCGTGATGGTATGCGCACGGTCCGCTCCGGCGGTGTGCGTCCTTGCGAATGACCGAAGGGAAAGAGGCTAAGAGAGCGTGCAATGCTACTGGCACTCGACGTAGGAAACACCAACATCATGCTGGGCGTGTATGACCGCCCTGAGGCCGGCCAGCCGTCAAAGCTTGTCGCCGACTGGCGTGTTACCACCATTCACCACCGCACCGTCGACGAGATGAGTGTTCTTCTGCGAGAGCTCTTCGAGCTGCGCAGTCTAAAGATTGAAGATGTAACCGGAATCGCTATCTCCTCCGTCGTCCCGCCCGTCGACCACGTGTTGCGCCGTGTCTCGGAGACGTTATTCAAAATCCGGCCGCTCTTCGTAGAGCCGGGTATTCGAACAGGTCTCGCCGTCCTGGTCGATCATCCTACCGAGGTCGGCGCCGACCGCATTGTGAACTGTGTCGCGGCCTTTGAGCGCTATGGCGGTCCCTGCATCGTGGTGGACATGGGCACGGCCACAACCTTCGATGTCGTCTCGGCCAAGGGTGAGTTTCTCGGTGGAGCTATCGCTCCGGGGCTGGGTATCTCTGCCGATGCGCTCTTCAATCTGGCGGCGCGTCTGTCGCGGGTTGAGATCCGTAAGCCCTCCAAGATCATCGGCACCAATACGACCGACAACATTCAGATCGGTCTGTACTACGGCTACATCGGCCTCGTGGATGGCATCCTGGAGCGGATGATTACTGAACTCGCCGCCCCGGTGAAGACAATTGTGACCGGCGGTCTCGGCAAGCTGATCGCGCCCGGTTCGCGCTATCTCGATACGGTCGACGAGTTGCTTACCCTTGAAGGTCTCCGCATCATCTACGACCGCAACCAGGAGCGGCGCCGCCGGCAGGGCGAAGCTGCAAAGGTGTTGCAGGCGTAGCTGTGCTGAATTATTTCAACTACTTCACTGAGATTGAGCAGCGTTTTCAGCAGCGGCGCGGATCGCTTCTCATGCTCTCCACGCTGGACTGGGCTTTGATTGAGACCTGGCGCGATGCCGGCATCCCGCTGGAAGCCGTGCTGCGCGGCATCGATCAGGCATTCGATAAGTACGATGAGCGCCAGCGGCGAGCGCCTCGCGGTGTGCGGAAGGTGAACGGTCTGGCGTGGTGCGCGCAGGCCGTGATGGAAGCAACCGAGGAGATGAAGGAAGCCGCGACCGGCGCCTCCAAACAACCACAAGAAGACCAGGACTCCGGCTTCGAGGGCGAGTCTGTCGCGCGCTACCTGGAGTCGAATGCCGGCATTCTTGCCGGTGCGAAGCTGGCTGCGCCTGCCGATGCGGTAGCTGCCGAAGTGGCAACACGTCTCCATGCGCTGGCCGCGGAGATGCGGGCAACGGCTGGCGGGAATATGGAGCAATTGGACCGCACGCTGACTGTGTTGGAAGAGAAGCTCTTTGCCGGTCTAATGACAGCTGCGCCTGAGGCGGAGTTGACCGCGCTGCGCGAACAGGCGGCACGAGAGCTTGCGCCGTATCGCAGCCGCATGCAGGCCATGCAGATTCGTCAGGTGGAGCAGCAGTTCCTGCAGAAACGCATGCTGGAGGCGCGTAATCTTCCACGTCTTTCGCTCTTCTACATGACTCACGACCTATGAAGCTGCGCATCGAGAAGGCCATCTATGGCGGCAACGGTCTCGCCCGCATGACCGAAGGCGAGCAGGCGGGCAAAGCCGTCTTCGTCCCCTTCGCTCTTCCCGGCGAAGTGGTGGATGCAGGCGTGCGCGCATCGAAGAAAGGCTTTGCCGAAGCGGAGCTGCTCGCAGTGATCGAGCCCGCGCCGGAACGCGTTGCTGCGCTATGCCGCCACTTCGGTGTATGCGGCGGATGCCAGTATCAGCACGCTGTCTACGAGACGCAGCTCGCCATGAAGAGCGGCATCCTGCGCGAGACGCTGGAGCGCGCAGGCGTGCGTCAGCTTCCGGAGATCGCTGTACATGCCGCCGAACCGTGGYACTATCGCAACCGTGTTCGCCTGCGCTGTGAGAACAACCGTCTCGGCTATAACCGCCGCGGATCGCATGTCTTTCTCCCGATTGCAGAGTGCCCTATCGCCGCGCCCCTGTTGTGGCAGGCAGCCCAGGCACTGATGGAACTCCCGTTGGAAGGCATTGCCGAAGTAGAGCTGTTTACGGATACATCCGAAAGCAAACTGCAACTCACCCTGCTTGCGGCAAAGCCTGTTGCATCACCGCGCCTGTCCCGGCTATGCGAAGCGTTGCAATCGAAGATGCCGCAGCTCATCGGCGCCAGTGTGGTGCAGGCCGACCGTGATCAGCGCGGACATCGCGGCCAACCGGATGAGTCCGTGGAAGGCCATGTTGCAGCACAGTGGGGCGAGCCGTTTCTGCCATACACCGCGGCAGGTCAGAGCTATCGTGTCCAGGCAGGCGGCTTCTTCCAGGTAAACCGCTTCCTTATCGATACCATGGTCTCGCTGGTAACTGCGCAGCGCAGCGGACAGCACGCGTGGGATCTCTACGCCGGCGCAGGTCTTTTCACGGCCGCCTTGATGCAGCACTTCGCGCAGGTGACAGCGGTAGAGATCGGTGAGGCCAGCTTTCGCGAGCTTTCATCGCTGGTGACTGCGCCTCATCGTGCCCTTCGCGCCACGACGGCAGAATTTCTGCGCCGCGGCAAACTGCAGGCGCCAGATTTGGTGGTTGTCGATCCGCCCCGTGCCGGTCTGGGAACCGAGGTGGTTGAGCGGCTCGCGGCATTACAGTCGCCACGTATCGTCTACGTCTCCTGCGATCCCGCAACCTTCTCGCGTGATGCAGCCGGACTGCTACAATCCGGCTACACGTTAGCTGAGCTGTATCTCGTGGATATGTTCCCCCAGACATTTCATCTGGAGACGGTTGCCGTCTTCGAGAGATAGCTTTTGCCTGCGGTGTTCGAGAGCATTTTCCCTGTTGCTGGGTATCCCGGAAGGGGTGCGCAGCGGCGTTTTAATTACGGAAAACGCCCATAGATGCAGAAGGCTCTACAGTACACCTACAGGGAAAATGCTCCATCTGTGCACGCGGCCACATCCATTCTCGATAAGTTGTGGCCTCGCTGGGCGATTGAGCCGTTGCGGCTCGGGCGTATTCCTGTCTTTCTGGCGGCTGTAAGTTTCGTCTCCGGCATTCTTCTGGCGCGATGGAACTGGACTCCGGTCGGCTGCCTGCTATGGCTCAGCGCGTGTTGTGTCCTGGTGACATGGCTTGCGCTGCGCTATGCTCCCCGAGTCGCGCTGTGGCCTGCGTTGCTGCTCTGGCTGTTGGCTGGCATGCTGTGTCTGGAAGTGGAACCTCGGGGCGCGTCGGCAGCCGGGTTGGCGCAGTATGCCGATCGTCTTAGCCGCCAGATCACTGCGCAGGTCGTCCGCGTGCAGCCGCTCAACGCGGCAGCTTACGCTCCCGAAACCTTCGATCCCGAGGCGCTGGAAGACGAGTCCGCACCGAAGCGTGCAAATCTCCTTGCCGTGGATCTTGCGGTCGACAGCGTGGAAGAGGTCAAGCCCGATACGTCGCGCATGCTTCCGGTGAAGGGAGGCCTTCGTCTTTATGTGCAGGCCGCCGACGTGACCGCGCTTCCGCAATTGCACTGCGGCGACAGGCTCGCATTTGCCGTGCAGATGCGCACACCGGAGCGCTATCTTGATCAGGGCGTATGGCAGTATGCCGACTACCTGGAACAACAGGGAATCGCCGCCACCGCCAGCATTCATGCAACCGTGTTGCAGCCGATCCCGTCGTCTCATGCTGGATTCACCTGCATATTGCACGCGTGGGCAACATGGTCCGCAGGACGCTTACAGCGCGTTGCTGATTCGCGCGGAAATCGCATGCTGCCTACAATACTGAGGCTCACGAGCGATGATGCGGGCATGCTCAGCGCCATGCTCTTTGGTGACCGAACGCTGCTGGATCATCGCATGCGTCTTGCCTTTGAGCGCACCGGCACTTTCCATGTCTTCGTCGTCGCCGGAATGCATCTGGCGCTATTGGCGGCGATGATCTACATGCTGCTGCCGCGCCGTCTGCCGGAGGGCGGGCGCGTCTTGATTACGATCGGACTCACAACGGTCTATGCGCTGCTCACCGGTTTCCAGCCTCCGGTGCAGCGCGCGTTGACCATGACGGTTGTCTTCCTCCTCACCCGCTGGCTCTCCCGCGAGCCCAGCACGTTGAACGCCCTCGGCCTTGCGGCTGTTGTGGTGATAGCAGAAGCCCCACATCTGATCTTTGAAGCCAGTCTGCAGATGTCGCTGCTGGTCATCATCGCGATCGGAGGCATTGCGGTGCCTCTGCTCGAGCGCACCGTGCAGCCGTATCTCCGGGCGACGCAGCGGCTGCGCCTCTTGCAACTCGACACCGGCCTTCCTCCGCGGATCGCGCACTTCCGCGTATTGCTGCGCATGTACGGTCGGCCTGTGGGCTGGATCTTCGGAAGATGGGCTCGCAGCCTGCCCGCGTGGTTCGTACGTGCCGCACTACACCTCGTGGAACTCGCCTTCGTCAGTCTTGTAGCCGAGATGGTGATGGCATTGCCCATGGCCATCTACTTCCATCGGCTCACGCTCTTCTCCGTTCCGCTCAATCTGTTGTGCGTGCCGCTGCTGGGCATGCTGATGCCGACGGCAATCGTGGCCTTTGTTGCATCCCTGATCTCACCCTGGCTGGCGATCCTGCCGGCTGCGGCGACATCGCTGCTACTGCATGCCATGACCATCATTGCGCGGCGGGTCAGTCACGTACCCGCGGTCGATCTCCGCATGCCGGCCCCTCCGGTGTGGGCCATGCTCTTTGCTCTCACATGCTGGGGGATTTGTTTGTGGCTGGTACGGCGCCGTGGCCGTTGGGTATGGCTGACATCCGTCCTGCTTCCGATGGCGATGCTTGCGGTCACCTGGCCCTACCGTGCCCCGCTCCATCCAGGGCAACTCGAAGTCACGGCGCTCGATGTCGGCCAGGGAGACTCCATCCTGCTTGCCGCACCGCAGGGAGCAACCATGCTGATCGACGCGGGAGGTCAGGTTGGTTCCTCGCAGCCTTCCAATGGAGGCTGGGATGTCGGTGAAGAGGTTGTCTCCCCGTATCTCTGGTCGCGTGGAATCCGCAGGCTGGATGTGGTTGCGCTCACCCATGCGCACAGCGATCACATGGGTGGCATGGCTGCCGTGCTGCGAAACTTTCATCCGCGTGAGCTCTGGGTCAGTGTCGACGCCGGTTCCGCATCGTTCCACCGCCTGGTGCAGCAGGCGCGCGAGCAGGGAACTGTGGTGCGCTGGCTGCACGCTCCAGACTTGCTCGCCTGGGAAGGTCTGCACGTGCAGGTGCTGGCGCCACAGGCATCTGCACCCAATGGCCTTGGGCCAATCAACAACGATTCCCTGGTGATGGAGATCGACTACGGCCGCGCCTCCGTGCTGCTGGAAGGCGACGCAGAGCGGCAGAGCGAAGCCACGATGCTCTCATCGAGCATGGTTCATCCGGTCACGCTGCTGAAGGTTGGCCATCACGGCAGTCTCTCCTCCACAACGCCTGAGCTGTTGCAGGCGCTGCATCCCGGCCACGCTGTCATCTCCGCGGGAAGACATAACCGCTTCGGCCATCCGCGTATGGAGATCCTGCAACGGCTGCAAACAGCACAGATCCGTACGGAGCGTACG
>NZ_JBFRCY010000115.1:0-16589 GCF_052113305.1 Terriglobus sp. YAF25 | reverse complement strand
GGGTATCGTGGCCGGTGTCTTCGTCGACCGCTGGTCACTCAAGGGAACGCTCATCGCCAGCGACCTTTCACGCGCGGTTCTGTGTCTGTTGCTGATCTGGGCCGGGGCGACGATGCAGTTCTACCTGATTCTCGCCACCATCTCCATCGTCTCCAGCTTCTTCAATCCGGCACAGGGCGTCACTCTCCGCACAGCCGTGCCGATACACGGCCTGCGCTCCGCCAATGCACTGATGCAGCAGGTTATGTTCGTCATGCGCATCATCGGTCCGGCGGCCGCTGGCGTATTGGTAACGGCTCTGGGAGCCAAGGCCTGCTACATCGTGGATGCGATCAGCTTCGTGGTCTCCGCCGGCTTTATCGCCAGCATCACCATCAAGCGTCCGCCGGTGGCGGCGGAACACCAGACCACCAAGACCGGCGTCGCACGCGTACTGCATGACATGCAGCAGGGCATCCAGTTCATCGTGCATCATAAGGCGCTGCTGTTCGTGATCCTTGCACTGGCCTCCGGCATGTTCGTGCTGGGATGCTTCGGTCCGCTCATCGCCGTTTACGTGCGCGACGTGCTGCATGCCACCACCCCGCGCTCCTTCGGAGCGGCCTCCGCCTCCATCGGCGCCGGAATTCTGCTGGGTATGAACCTGCTGAATACCTTCGGCAAGAAGATGAAGAACACGGTGCTGGTCTACGCCGGCCTGAGTGGAATTGCCATAGGTCTGGTGATCCTTGCCGGTATTCCTTATCTGGCCACATGCATCCTCGGCAACCTGGTGATCGGCCTGTCGGTAGCGGGCATCATCATTCCGGCACAGACGATGATTCAACAGGAGACGCCGCACCACCTGATGGGCCGGGTCGGCTCCACGCTGATGTCGATGATCTTCACCGCGCAGATTCTGGGCCTGATCCTCTCAGGCTTACTGGCACAACACACCGGCACCCGCCAGGTCTTCACACTCTGCGCCATACTTCTGCTGATCCTGATGGCAGTCGGCAAACTCTTCATGGAACCAAAGACACCCGCGGCCACAACCGCATAAAGTGCCCATACACCGGGTGCCCCAGGTCCCCTAGGGACCTGGGCATTCGCGCTCCGCGCGAACCGTCTTTCGCGATTCTCATCTAGCCAGGGTGCCCCGCCCTCGCAACGCTAGGGCGGGTTCGAATGCCCACGCATTGAGATGAAAATCTATAGAGCGGGCTTTCAGCCCTTCCAGATTCTTCAATCGCGAACCTGGGGCGTTGCCCCAGGCTGGTATAGAACGCGCCTTCAGCGCTTGAGCGGTAGCTTGTTTTAAGATTCGTGACTTCCCGCCCACCCTAGCGTTGCGAGGCCGTCGCACCCAGGCAAGTAGGTCACATCAAACCCCAGCAAACGCCTTCCGCGCCGCCGCAACCGTCTTCTCCACCTCATCCTTACCATGCGCCAAACCAATAAAAGCAGCCTCAAACTGCGAAGGCGGCAACCACACACCTTCCTCCATCATGGCGCGATGGAACCGGCCAAATGCAGCCGTATCGCTCTTCGCTGCATCCTCAAAATTCTCCACCGCATCCGGAGTGAAGAACCAGGTCCACATGCTTCCCACACGATTCGTCGTCAGCCGGACACCGGCATCCGCAGCAACCCGTGCCACGCCTTCAGCAACCTGACGCGTCGTCTCGTCGATCTGCGGATAGATCGTTCCCGCCTCGCGGATCAGACGGCCCACGGTAGCCGATCCCGCAGCCATCGCCAGCGGATTGCCGCTCAGCGTTCCTGCCTGGTAGACAGGACCGAGCGGAGCGAGCATGTTCATCACATCCTCACGTCCGCCGAAGACACCGACCGGCAGACCTCCACCRACGATCTTGCCCATGGTGGTGAGATCGGGCTTGATGCCGAAGCGCTGCTGCGCTCCGCCGAGCGCCAGGCGGAAGCCGGTCATCACCTCGTCAAAGATCAGCAGAGCGCCCTCTTCCTCAGTGAGCGCCCGCAATGCTTCCAGATACCTAGCCTTAGGGATCAGCGTGCCGGCATTGCCGACAACCGGCTCCAGAATGATGGCCGCGATGTCGCCCTTATGCTTCGCAAACGCCGCCTCAACGGCAGCGATGTCGTTGTACGGCAACGCCAGCGTGAAGTGTGCAACCTCATCGGGAACGCCGGCGCTTCCAGGGATGCCAAAGGTAGCGACGCCGGAACCCGCTTTCACCAGCAGACCGTCGGCGTGGCCGTGATAGCAGCCCTCGAATTTGATGACGTAGCGGCGCCTTGTAAAACCGCGGGCGACACGAATGGCCGACATCGTCGCTTCTGTCCCGGAGCTGACAAAGCGCATCCGCTCCATCGATGGAACTGCCGTGCGGATGAGTTCACCCAACTCGGCCTCACCGGCATGCGAGGCGCCAAAGCTGGCGCTGCGGCCGGAGGCATAACGAATGGCATCCACGACCTCGGGCACGGCATGGCCCAGGATCATCGGTCCCCAGGAGCCGAAATAGTCGATGTAACGATTGCCATCGGCGTCATACAGATAGGCACCCTGGGCGCGTTCCAGGAAGGGAGCATCGCCGCCCACGGAACGGAAGGCGCGCACCGGCGAGTTCACACCGCCGGGAAAGAGACCTTCGGCACGACGCTGCAGCGAACGGGACATTTCCAGCACTCGAGTCATCTAATTCAGTATAGAAAGGCGGAAGGAGGCTCGGACGATGACCGCACAGGAACAGCAACGGCTCGCGGGCAGGGACATCCTGCTCTACGACGGCGTATGCGCCCTCTGTAACGGAGTTGTGCGTTTTGCCGCGCAGCGCGACCTCACAGGCCGCCTCCTGTTTCTACCGCTTGGCTCCCCCTTGGGAGCGGAGCTGCTGGTGCGGTACGGAATTACCGCCGCGACCCTGAACTCCGTCGTCGTGCTGGAACATGCCCTCACTCCGCAAGAGCGGATCTTCCTGCGCACCAAGGCGGTCGCACAGGTCATGCTGCGGCTGACGCGACCCTGGAGAATCCTTGGACGCCTTCTGATGGCGATTCCGTCGTGGCTAGGCGACCCGGTCTACCGGTTGGTCGCCCGGATTCGTTACCATCTCGCAGGGCGATACGAAATCTGCCCTCTTCCGGAGCCGGGCCTCCGTGAGCGTTTCATCGGACTAGACACGTAAAATCAGCTGAAAATTGAAGTGGATGTCTCAGAATGAGACACATCAACCCAGCAAAATGCGTCTGTTCCCTGGCCACCGTTCCCCATCAATCCTGATAAACTCTAGACTTCCTGCTGTTTTATTTTCCATTTGGAAGGCGCATCTTTGGCTCCAATTCCCGCGAAGTCCTCAGGCCCCATCTCCTACGCCGATGCCGGTGTGGATATCTCCGCAGCAGACCGCTCCAAAGATAAGATCAAGCTGTTAGCGCGCCGGACCTTCAACAAGAACGTCCTGTCAGAGATCGGTTCGTTTGGCGGCCTGTTTGGCCTGGACCTGAGCAAGTTTCCGGATCCGGTGCTGGTCTCCTCGTGACGTACTCTTCGGTCTCCCATCGACCGGCCTGCACACCAACGGCTATTCGCTGGCCCGGAAGCTGCTGTTTGAAGTCGCGGGATACACCGCCGATCAGTACGTCGGCGCCATCAAGGAAAAGACCGGCGCTGCCCTGATGAAGACGCACCGCAGCTACCTCGGCATCATCAGGAAGCTGCACGCGGCCGACTGTGTCTCCGGCATGGCGCACATTACCGGCGGTGGTATTACCGAGAACCTTCCACGTGTGCTGCCCAAGGGAATGGGAGCACATATCGATCTCACCTCATGGCAGGTGCCGCCGCTGTTCACGCACCTGCAGGAGCTGGGCCAGGTCGAGCAGGATGAGATGTTCCGCACCTTCAACATGGGTATCGGTCTTATCTGCGTCGTTCCCGCTGACAAGGTAAAGAAGGCCAAGGCCATTCTGAACCGCGCCAATGAGCGCTTCCATGTGATCGGCCGCGTCGTTCGCGGCGACCGCAAGGTTAGCTACGCTTAAGAGCCGTACGTCCTCGATGACCAGACTCGGTGTTCTTCTCTCCGGACGGGGATCGAACTTTCTCGCGATCGCGGAAGCCATTAACAATGGCTCCCTGCACGGCTGTGAGATCGTGCTCGTGCTCTCGAACAAAGCAGACGCGCCTGGAATCGATGCCGCCCGCCAACTGGGCCTGGAAGCCTATGCGATTCCCTCGAAAGGCATTCCGCGTCAGGAGCATGATCGCCAGATGATCGCGGCGCTGCAGGAGGCCAAGGTTGACCTCATCTGCCTGGCCGGCTACATGCGCATCATCTCGCCGGAGTTCATCGCGGCCTTCCCGAACCGCATTCTGAATATCCACCCCTCACTGCTGCCCGCCTTCCCGCGCCTGGACGCACAGGGACAAGCGCTGGAGTACGGTGCCAAAGTCGCAGGCTGCACCGTCCACTTCGTGGACGAGCAAGTGGACCACGGCACCATCATCGTGCAGCGCACCGTGCCGGTCCTCGACGACGATACGCACGACACACTGGCAGCCCGCATTCTGGAACAGGAACACCAGGCCTACGCGGAAGCCCTGCAGCGAGTCCTCTCCGGCGAGTACCGCATAGAAGGCCGCCGCTACATCCGCAAGTAAGCAAGCCCCTTCTATCAATCGGGTGCCCCACCCTCGCAACGCTAGGGTGGGCAAGGATGCCACAGGTGCCCAATTCCCCATACCCTGGGTGCCCCATATCTGCGAAGCAGATGTGGGAGTATCGAGCTCCGCTCGATCCGTTTGTCCAGTGGGATTTCTCAACCGTAATCAGCAAAACGGTTCGCGCATAGCGCGAATGCCCACATCTGCTTCGCAGATATGGGGCACCCAGGGTATGGCACTCTTTACCGCTTCCCCCAATTCATCAAAGGCAAAATGCTCGAATAATCATCCGTCCACGCAGTTGCCTTGATCTCCGGAAAACTCGACCGCGCAATCACCACATCCGTCTCCTGCTGAAAATCCTTGCGATTCGTCAGCAGTACCCATGTCGCGCTGTAATACCCCTTCTTCTCATCATTCGGAGTGCTGATCAGCACCGCATCCAGACCAGCCGTCTTCGCCAGCGCGGCTACTTCCGGTGCGAGATGCAGATACTGGTTCGAAACATGAAACGCGATAATGCCGCCCGGAGCCATATGCTTCCGGTACAACCCAAGTGCCTGCGTCGTGATCAGATGCAGCGGAATCGCATCGCCGGAGAACGCATCGATCACCAGGATGTCGAAGTTGTTCGGCGCCTCGTGCTGCAATGAGATCCGCGCATCTCCGGCAACGATAGGAATCTGAATTGGAGCATCGCGGAGATAGGTAAAGAGATTACGAGCAATCGGCTCGACCGCAGGATTGATCTCGTAGAAGCGATAGCGGTCACCCGGCTGCGCATACACCGCCAGAGAACCTGAACCCAGCCCAATCACACCCACTGACTTCGGCCGGCCGACGCAGCAGTAGCGCATTGCCAGGCCGATGCCGGAATCGGGCGAATAGTAGCTGACCGGAACCCGCGCATGATCGGGAGTGAAGATCTGCGTGCCGTGCTTAATCGTTCCGTTGTAGAGCGTGCGAAGTACACTCGCCGGAGGAAATGCTCCCTGCGTCACGCRCAACGGACCGTAGAAGTTGCGGACCTGGGCCATGCTTCCTGCCTGGAACGCCTGGTACTCCTTCCCGATAAGGAAGAGCAGCAGCACCGACGCCGTCGCCCACAGAAGGCGTTGCGCCCAGCCCCCCTGCCACAACGCAATGACGGCGACCGCCGCAGTGACAAAGAAGGAGATCGCCAGATCGTAGTTCGCCGCAAAGACCAGCGGACTCACAATGCCGATAAAGAAGGTTCCCGCGGCTCCGCCGGCCGAGAGCATCAGGTAGAACATCGTCGACTGCTGTGGGTCTTCCGGACGATGCAGATAAAGCTCGGCATGGCAGAAGTAGCAGGCCAGGAAGAGCTCAATCAAGTAGAAGCTGATGCTGAGCCAGATGGGAAAGGTAGCTCCCTCTTTCGTAAGTGTGTATGCCAACGCCGCCAGAAAGACGACCAGGAAACGAATCACCAGACCACGTTGGTAGAACTGCCCGAATTCAAACGCAACAATGAAACTGAGCAGATAGGCCGAGAGCGGGAGAATCCATAGCAACGGAATCGGTGCAATGTCCTGTGAGAGGTGCGCCGTCACCGCCGCAAGCTGCATGGAGGCAGCAAACGGCAACAGGAACCAGAGCACAAGCTTTCCGGTAGCCGGACGGGCTACCGGCTGGGCCGCTTCCTCCGTAACCACACCACTACCGCTCGCCGGAACCAGCATCGCGCAGAGCGCGGCATAGACAACGAATCCCGCAGCCCAGGAGATACGCTGCGTGTGCAGCGACATATGCGGCTCAATCAGGACGGGATATGCCAGCAGCGCCAGCAGGCTGCCGACGTTCGAAAGCGCAAACAGCCGGTACCGCACGCCTTCCCCTTCGCTCTTCGCCAGCCATACCTGCAGCAGCGGACTGGTGGCCGAAAGCAGCAGAAACGGCAGACCGATGCTGCTGCCGAGCGCCAGGAAGATGGTCGTAATGGGGTGCGAAAATGCCGTCGGCGACTCCGGAGCCGTCGAGACAAAGGCCAGCAGCACCGCCGCCGCCAACAGGCCAAGATGCACGCCACGCTGGATCCGTAGCCGCGTCAGCAAGTGGGCATAGCTGTAGCCGAACAGCAGAAGAAGCTGAAAGACGACCAGGCAGGTGATCCAGACGGCAGAGCTTCCGCCAAGGGAAGGAAGCAGTTGACGGGCAGCCAGAGGTTCTACAAGAAACAGCAGAAAGGCGCCGAGAAAGATGGTCAGGGCAAAGAGCGGACGCTTGGTCATGGGACGCGCAAATGGCGTGTCCCAGCCTATCATCCGGGGTCCGGGCGGCCGGCCAAGTAAAATAGAGCTGTCATGAAGATAGTCCTCGCCGAAAAAGTCTCGCCTGCTACCCTTGCTGTTTTTCAAGAAGAGCCCAACTGGCAGATCGTAACGCCGGACCAGATCAAGAATGGCCTTGCCGCTGAGCTCGCGGACGCTGATGCTCTCATCGTCCGCAGCGCCGTTCAGGCAGACGCCAAGCTGCTGGAGTCCGCTCCGAAGCTGCGCATCATCGGCCGTGCCGGTGTGGGCGTTGACAACATCGACGCCGATGCCGCCACCCATCGCGGCATCGTAGTAATGAATACGCCCGGAGCCAACGCCATCGCCGTGGCAGAGCTGACCATCGGCCTGATGATCACCATGGCGCGCTTCATCCCTCGCGCTAACGCCACCATGCACGCCGGCAAGTGGGACAAGAAGACCCTGCAGGGCCAGGAACTACGCGGCAAGACCCTCGGCATCATCGGCCTGGGCCGCATCGGCCAGGAAGTGGCGCGCCGCGCCCGCTCCTTCGGCATGGAGCTGATCGGCTACGATCCCTTCGTTGCTCCCGTCATCGCACGCGAGAACGGCGTCGGCCTCGCTCCTCTGGACGAAGTCTTCCGCAAGGCCGACTACCTGACGCTGCACGTAGGTCTGACACCGCAGACCGAAGGCCTGATCAATGCCACTTCGCTGGCGACCATGAAGAAGGGCGTTCGCATTGTGAACTGCGCCCGCGGCGAGCTGATCAATGATGCCGCTCTGGCTGAAGCCATTCAAGCCGGCAAGATCGGCGGCGCTGCCCTCGACGTCTTCTCGCAGGAGCCGTTGAAGGAGTCTCCATATCACGGCCTGGAGAACGTCATCCTCTCGCCCCACATCGGCGGATCGACTGATGAAGCCCAGGAAGCCATCGGTATTCAGCTTGCGCAGCAGGTACGCGATTACCTGAAGCTTGGCGTCGTGCAGAACGCCGTCAACTTCCCCTCGCTCACGCATGAGGAGTACCAGCAGGTCGCTCCCTATGTGGAGATGGCCGAGCGCCTGGGAGCCTTCCTTTCGCACGCCACCCCCGGGAACCTGGAGAACATCCAGATCAACTACGCCGGCCGTCTGGCACAGGGTCGGGCCCTGGCCGTGGTGCAGATCGATGTACCCTCCGCCGCAGCCGCCAATGACGCACTGGCCGCACTGCGCAAGGTGGAGGCTATCGTCAGCGTTCGCCTGGTGGAGCTGGGTAAAATCTAACTATGCCGCTATACGAATACGAGTGCCARCAATGCCGCCGGTACGTTGAGAAGATCCAGAAGTTCTCTGACCCGCCGCTGACCGAGTGCCAGCAATGCGGTGGCCGTCTGGAGAAGACCATCACAGCGCCCGCGGTGCAGTTCAAGGGCGGCGGATGGTACGCGGATCTCTACTCTTCCTCCAAGAAGAGTGGCGGTGCGGCGAAGTCTGAGTCCAGCACCACCACCAGCAGCGACTCGACCTCTTCCACGCCGGCGCCTGCTGCCACAACAACCTCCGATAAGAAATAAGAAAAGCCCGCCTTACCGGCGGGCTTTCTCTTGCAAGACAGAACTCAGGAACGCTTCTTCGGAACTTTCTTACCCGCCTTGCGGGCTTCTGAAAGTCCGATCGCGATGGCCTTCGTACTCTTCTTCGCTGCTTTCTTCGATGCCTTCTTGGTTGCCATAATGAAACTATCCTCCCGCGCTATAAGAGTCAGGCAACCTGAAAGAGAGTTGTCCATCATTCCAGCATCTTCTGATACCTTCTGTATCCCCACAGCGACAGGATGATCGACGCGATGAAGGCAATGCCTTCAAGAACCCACTGCCACACACCAGGCGATCTCGTGAGCTCACCGCGCTGATGCGCCGCATAACTGCGCTGCACATCTTCCCGCAAGCCAGGAACAGTGATGATGCTGAAGTCTGCCGTTGGCAACGATCCAAAGACACGTTCGGGTGAAGGCGCCACACCGTCGCGGTCTTTCGGAATGGCAGCCATCAACACATTCACCTCCGCATCCTTCGCATCGTTGAAGAACTCTGTCTGCGCCGTATTCGGGAAGAGAGTCGTCTTTCCTGTCATCTTCAACTCAATCGCGGAAACAGCATCCTGGCAGACACCCAGCGTGTAATACCCACCAAAAGGAAGCTGAGGATTCGCCAGATGCAGCCGTGCATACGCGGCCGTGAAGCCGCCCAGCAGACGGATTACCTCGCGCGCCTGTGCACCCTCATACTCATGCGCGTGCCGGCCCATCACCCACGGCTGATTCAACAGATCGTTGGTGCGAAACTCCGCGCGGCCATCGATACCGAAGTAGAAGGTCACATCCGCATGCAGACGCGGCCCTTCTACCATCAACTCGTACTCCGCATGCGCAACCGGCACCAGGAGATGCCGCCTTCGCTGCCACCAGTGATCGGCAGGAACCAGAAGCTGTGAGTCCAGGAAGAAGGGCATCGTCACATCCTGGCCTTTGTAATGGAAGTGTCCGAAGTTGGCGAAGTAACGAACGTCCGAAACAGTAATCCGGTACCCGCTCGCAGCCAGCGCATCGATCAACTCTTCCGGCGTATCTGCAGTGCGTCCACCGAAGGTTGCTCTGAAACTCTGCGCATCATCGAGGCGGTTCAGAGATAGGCGATTCAACACCTCGGCCAGACGTTGGCTCTCAGCATGCAGAGGAGCAAGCTTCGGATCAGGCCCATCGCCCCGCGTGACCTCCGCACCAAGGTCGGTGACCTCCGCCTTCAACTCACCACGGTCAGAAGGCTTGTCGAGGTTTTCCGTCTCCGCCGCCTCAAGGGTGTACGGTCCCAGCGTGACCCACTGCGCAAGGGCTCGCGTTGCAGGTTTCAGCTTCTCACCGAAGATCCGGGTTCCCAGATCGACGGTGCCGTTAACACGGCCAATCGTCCATCCGGGAAAGCGGTCAAGACCGCTCCAGTCTTTTCCCAGGATCAGGCTGCGCAGCAGATCGAAGAGCTTCGGCGTCAGCACCGCGCCCGCCTTCTCTCCGCCGTTGATCGCAGCCAGCAGCTTCTCCGTGAAGCCAGGCTGAGCGGAGAGCTCCCGCATCATCTGCGAGAGCGGCACCGTGTTCGGCAATGTAGGAGCAGCCATGGTCTGAGCCGCCATCAGCGTACACGAGACAACCGCAAACGCCGCACCGCGTAAGAAAGCCACACTGCAACAGATACGCCGCATACCTGCTTTGGATGCGCGTCTACTGGTTGAGCTTCTTAATCACCAGCTCATTCAGCAACGCAGGATTCRCCTGTCCCTTGGACAAACGCATTACCTGACCGACGAAGAAGGCCGAAACAGTCGTCTTGCCGCCCTTGAACTGCTCCACCTGCTTCGGATTGGCGGCGATGACCTCATCGATCATCTTCTCGATGACCGACGTATCGGAGATCTGCTGCGGCTTCTCACGCTCGTAGACGACCGGGAAATCCTCACCCTTCTCAAAGCTTGTATCGAGCAACTGCTTGAGCATCTTGCTCGAAAGYTCACCGCTCTCTGCCAGGTCGGCCGCCATCGCCAGGCCCTTCATGCTGACCGGCGACTGCTCCAGCTCCAGACCGGCGGCATTCAAACGGCCAGTAAGTTCGCTGGTAATCAACGCGGCAACACGCTTGGGACTCTTCGATGCCTTGGCCGCAGCCTCGAACTGATCCGCGAACGACGCCGAAGCGGTCAGCGTCTCCGCATCCTTCTCCGTAATGCCGTACTCCGCAATCAAACGCGTACGCTTGGCCTCAGGCAGTTCCGGCAGGCCCTTCAGAATCTCGTTCTTCCACTCCTCACTGATGAGCAGTGGTGGCAGATCCGGCTCTGGGAAGTAGCGGTAGTCATGCGCCTGCTCCTTCGAACGCATGGAGTAGGTCACGCCCTCAGCGGAGTTGTACAGACGCGTCTCCTGCGCCACCTTGCCACCCGACTCCAGARTCTCAACCTGGCGCTCGATCTCATACTCCAGCGCCGAGCGGATGAAGCGGAACGAGTTGACGTTCTTCACCTCAGCCTTGGTGCCAAACTTGTCTGCGCCCTTCAGCATGATCGAGACGTTAGCGTCGCAACGCAGCGAACCCTCTTCCATGTTGCAGTCGGAGACGCCGGCGTACAGCAGAATCTCCTTCAGTTTCGTGAGGTAATCAAATGCTTCCTGCGGCGAACGGAGATCCGGCTCCGAAACGATCTCGATCAACGGCGTGCCGCAGCGATTCAGATCGATGTAGCTGCGCGTCACCGAGTCCGGAAAACCATCATGGATGCTCTTGCCCGCGTCCTCTTCCATATGCGCGCGGGTGATCCCGATACGCTTCAGGCCACCGTTGCCGTCTGGAATATCGAGATAGCCGTGCTCGCAGGTCGGCTTATCGTACTGCGAGATCTGGTAGCCCTTGGGCGAGTCCGGATAGAAGTAGTTCTTCCGCGCGAAGATGCTGACCGGGTTGATCTTGCAGTTCAGTGCCGCTCCCGTCAGGACAGCAAACTCTACCGCCTGCTCATTCAACACAGGCAGAGCTCCGGGCAGGCCAAGGCAGACCGGGCAGACGTGGGTATTGGGCTCGCCACCGTAGAGATTGACGCAGCCGCAGAATGCCTTCGTCTTGGTAAGAAGCTGGACGTGGACCTCAAGCCCGATCACGGGCTGGTACTTGGCGAGAACCTCGGGCGAAAGCGCGCTAGCTGTGGGCATCAGAACCAAATTTTATCAACTTAGGAGCCAAAGACGCGCTCGGGATGTGTCCGGGCGTACCGAACCCAGGCGCTATAGATTACCGACCTGTCATGTTCAGAGGAGTCGAGCCCCCACGCCCGTTTGTTGATCTTATCCGCCACCTTCCGCAGACCTTTCCGCTTCAATAGTCCATTCGGATCTTCTTCCGAAATTCGCTGGTGCAGTAGAGGCATCATCAATTCAGCCGCTTCGTGAAAACAGGCCCCTAGCTCCGGCAGGCCTAGTTCAAGCAGCCCCTCTTCCGTCTGGGCCACTAGTCCGGGTTCACCGAAATTGCCGAAGTGCCATGTAATGCTGTCGAGCGTCAGGCTCACATCAAGCCAATGTGTTGCGGCCATGGCTCTAAGTCCAACAGGAAGCGCCTCCAGACTTTGAGCAAAACTTCCATCAGTGCTGTAGGGATCACCGGAAACGCGAGCAGTCAGGATCTTCATGAGCTCCGCTAAGAAATCCTTGTCATCGCTTTGAAGGGCAGGCCACTGTTCTTCCGGAGAGCTCTGATCCATAGACCGAGTTTAGCCGACCGGCCAATCTATCTAAATCGCTCATTTTCAAACGTCTGCACATCACCACTGAGCGAATTACACTGGAAAGAGATGATTCTTCCATTTGTCCGCGAGCTGTTTGCGGAACTGGAACATACTGAGCCGTACGAACGTGTGCGCCGCCACCTGAGTGCCGGTGTGGGGCGTCGTCGTGTCTCTGGGCTCACCTTTACCGCTCGCGCCCTGTATCTGCCCTACTTCGTCCGCGCGAGCCACACCCCCTGCCTCGTCATCGTCCCCGACAACAAGGCCGCCGAAGCCCTGCACGGCGCCCTGATCGAGACCTGTGAGCTCACCGGAGCACTCGACCCCAAAACCGTCCTCCGCCTGCCCTCGCACGACGTACTCCCCTTCGAGAACCTCTCGCCGCACGCCGAGATCCAGGAGCAGCGCGCCGCCACCCTCTGGAAGATCGCCAGCGGCACCGCAAAGCTGGTCATCGCGCCCATGGAGTCGGCCTGCATGCGCCTCTTCTCCCGCGAGCACTATGCCGGCCTCGCCCTGCATCTGCGCCGCGGCGAAGAGCATATCCCAGAGATGCTGCTTGAACACCTGCTCTCCGTCGGCTACACCCGCGTCGACGTTGTCGAGATGCCCGGCCAGGTCACGCACCGCGGCGGCATCATCGACCTCTATTCGCCCGAGCAGGATCGCCCCGTCCGCATCGACTTCTTCGGCGACGAGATCGAGACGATCCGCAAGTTCGATCCGGAAACCCAGCGCAGTTCCACTCCACTCGAAGAAGCCCTGCTGCTGCCGCTTACCGAAACTCCGGTTACTGAGAAGCTCCTGACCGCCATCAATAACCGCCTCACCCGCGCAGGCGAGGCCGGAGCAGCCCTGGAGGGCAGCGAGCAGCCCCGCGAGCTCCGCACCACCTACGGCGAAGCCACCGTCTTCCCCGGATGGGAGTTCTACGYGCCGGTCGCCGGAGCCAACAGCGATCTCCTCGCCCTGCTCGGCCCCACCACGCGCGTCTTCGTCGAAGAGCCCGCCATGGTCAAAAACCAGGGTGAGCGCTGGTGGAACAAGCTGGAGCAGGCACACGACCGCGCTGCCATCGGCTCGCTGGTCCGCGCCGAAGATATCTATCTCTCACCCTGGGACCTGGAAGACCGCGTCCGCCGCATGCCCGGCATCGAGCTCGACCAGCTCGGCGCCGTCGATGTGCTGGACACACAGGTCGACGCCCTTAGCGGCATCGAGATACCCACCCGGCCCACAACCCGCTTCCACGGCTCGATTCCTGCTCTCGTAGAACAGCTTCGCTCCCTGATGAACCAGGACTCGCGCATCGTTCTCACCGCTCCCAACCAGGGCGAAGTCGAGCGCCTCGCCGGCCTGCTGCAGGAGTACAAGGTCCCGTACCGCATCGGCTCGCGCACACAGACCAGCAGCGGCTCGGCAACCATCTACGACGAGACCACCTACCTCTCCGGCAGCGCGAACACACCGGTCATCGTCCGCGCCGCCATCCTGAACGGCGTTCACGTCCTCGACCTCGACCAGGCCACCGCCCGCCAACTCGTCGTCTACGGAGCGCAGGACCTGCAGGACGAAGCCGACATTGCTCCGCGGCGCACCTTCAAAAAGTCCAAGACCTCCGCCTTCGTCTCCGACTTCCGCGACCTCGCCATGGGCGACTACGTCGTCCACGTGGAGCACGGCATCGCCCAGTACCAGGGCCTGCGCACCATCGATCAGGATGGCATTCCGCTCGAGCTCATGATCCTTGAGTTCGCCGAGGGAGCCAAGCTCTACGTCCCCCTCACGCGGCTCGACCTGATCCAGAAGTACCGCTCTACTGATACCGGTCCGGCTCCCGAGCTCAACCGCCTGGGCAGCCAGCAGTGGGCCAAGACCAAAGCGCGCGTCAAGAAGGCCATGCAGGACATGACCGACGAGCTGCTGAAGCTCTATGCGCAGCGCAAAGCCGCGCAGGGCTTCGCCTTCTCGCCGGACAGCAACCTCATGCGCGAGTTCGAAGACGCCTTCGACTACAACGAGACCGACGATCAGCTCTCCGCCATCGCCGACATCAAGCGCGACATGGAGACAACCCAGCCCATGGATCGCCTGCTCTGCGGCGACGTCGGCTACGGCAAGACCGAAGTCGCCATGCGCGCCGCCTTCAAGGCCGTGCAGGACTCGAAGCAGGTGGCCGTGCTCACACCCACCACCGTGCTCAGCTTCCAGCACTACGAGAGCTTCAAGAAGCGCTTCGCCAAGTTCCCCGTCACCGTCGAGATGATCTCGCGCTTCCGCACCGCAAAGGAACAAAAGAAGATCGCGGAAGACGCCGCCGCCGGCAAGATCGACATCCTGATCGGCACCCATCGCCTGCTCTCCAAGGACCTGGCGTTCCAGGACCTCGGTCTGCTGATCGTCGATGAAGAACAGCGCTTTGGCGTGCGCCACAAGGAACGCATGAAGCAGTTCCGCGCGCATCTTGACGTGCTCTCCATGTCGGCCACGCCTATCCCCCGCACATTGCACATGTCGCTCGTCGGTCTGCGCGATATGAGCGTCATCGAGACGCCGCCCAAAGACCGCATGGCCATCCAGACCATCGTCGCCAAGTTCGACGAGAAGATCGTGCGCACGGCCATCGAGATGGAGCTCGAGCGTAGCGGCCAGGTCTACTTCGTCCATAACCGCGTCGAAACTATCTACGATATCGCCTCGCGGATCCGCGAGCTGACGCCGCAGGCACGCGTGGTCGTCGCTCACGGACAGATGGGCGAAGCCGAGCTTGAGCGCGTGATGCTTGCCTTCATGCATCACGAGTACGACGTACTCGTAGCCACCAGCATCATCGAGAACGGCCTCGATATCCCACTGGCGAACACCATCCTGATCAATCGTGCCGACCGTCACGGTCTCAGCGAGCTCTACCAGCTCCGCGGCCGTGTAGGCCGTTCGAACCGTCGCGCTTACTCCTATCTCCTGATTCCACCGGAGACCGAGCTCACCGAAGTAGCCCGCCGCCGTCTGGCCGCATTGAAAGAGTTCTCCGACCTCGGCGCAGGCTTCAAGATCGCCGCACTCGACCTGGAGCTGCGCGGCGCAGGTAACATGCTTGGCGGCGAGCAGAGCGGCCACATCGAAGCCATCGGCTTCGAGATGTACACCTCCATGCTCGAAGAAGCCGTCGCCAAGATGAAGGGCGAGGAGAAGCAGGAACGTCAGCCCGTCCAGCTCAACCTCGGCATCTCGCTACGCATCGACAGCGACTATATCGAAGAAGAGAATCAGCGCCTGCGCATGTACAAACGCATCGCCGGGGCCGCCAACGATGCTGAACTCGCAGACGTCCGCGCCGAGCTGATCGACCGCTACGGCACCCTGCCCGACTCCGTGCTCAACCTGCTCTCCGCCGCTGAGCTGCGCCTGACGGCGGAACGTCTCTGCGTCTCCCAGATCGACCGCAAGCGCACGCAGATCGAGATCGCCAGGAAGAAGGAAAACGTAGAGATGCTGCACGTCCGCTTCGATCCGAAGAGCATGATCGACCCAGGCGAGCTGATGAAGCTGGTAGCCCGCTACGCCAAACGCGGAGCCCAGTTCTCTCCCCAGGGCGTTCTGCGCTGGCCGCTCAGTTCCGCCAAAGCGGAAGACGTACTGGCCGAAACCCGCTCCCTGCTGGAACAACTGGTCCTCCGCCCGGCGTAGCAGCGACCAAAACCCGCAGCTGGGAGTGTCAACAAATCTGTAACCCATACACTGGGTGCCCCATCCATTGCGCTAAACGATGGGTGGGATATCGGCGGGTGCCCCACATACGCGAAGCTTATGTGGGAGTATCGAGCGTTAGCTCGATCCGTCTTTTTGTGTGTCATTTCGTAGCGCCGGGGTCCCCGACCAGCTTGCTGGTTGGGGTGGTCGATCAACGGGAGCGGAGAAATCTGCTTCTCTACCCTTACTTTTCCTTGTGCAGCAAGGATAAAAACCGATCGCGCAAAGCGCGATCCCAACCAGCAACCAGGAACTAGCAACCAGCAACTGCCTCCCCGCAGTAAACTGCAATGCAGCAAGGAACCACTCCCTCAGGACGACTTCTACCGATGAAGAAACTCGCCATCCTCGCTCTCGGAGCCGCTATGACTACCGCCGCCGCACCCGCGCAGAAGATCTCCTCCGACGGAGCGCAGCAGACCTTCCGTTTCTACGTCGACCAGTACTTCGATGACGTCTTCAACTTCACGCCGACCTACGGCACCCAGGCCGGCTTCCACCAGTACGACGGCCGCCTCGAAGACTACTCCGCCGCCGCTGTTCAGACGCAGATCAAATCCAGGCGCGAGTGGCAGAAGAAGTTTGAAGCAGTGCCCCCCGACGGCCTCGATGGCTCTGTCGCCGACGATCGCCAGGTCCTGCTG
>NZ_JBFRCY010000114.1:0-11569 GCF_052113305.1 Terriglobus sp. YAF25 | reverse complement strand
GGGATTATCCCACCTTTGCTTTTGCGTGATCTCACAACCCACTCTCTTCTCGCCCGACGAAGCGGATCGCGGGCTCATAAGAAGGAGTGAGTTATGTCTATCCGCGAACTTCCCGCGCGCCCTAACCTCGAACATCTCAAGAACCAGGCACGTACACTGCTGCAACAATCGCAGGCTGCGGACTCGTCCGCGACCGCGCGCTTCAGTGCCTGGGATGTTACGTCGCCGAAACCCAAACTCGCCGATGCGCTGCATATCATCGCCCGCGAGTATGGCTTCGATACCTGGCCTGCACTAAAGCTCCACGTCGAACTTGCCTCGGAAGATGCGATGAAGGCGCTCTCCGCCGCCATCAAGTCCAACCAGGCAGCGCTGGTCCGTGAGGTGACAACGCGTCATCCATCGCTCAGGGCGACGATCAACGAGCCTTTACCGGACTACAGTTTCGACGCGCCTGCCATTGTCGCTGCGGTGCAGCGCAACAACCGCGAGATGATCGATGTGCTGCTCGACGCCGGAGCCGATGTCAACGCTCGCACCCGCTGGTGGGCGGGCAGCTTCGGTGTGCTTGACTCTGCCGACAGTGAGCTTGCCGCCTACCTCATCTCACGCGGAGCGACGGTGGACATTCATGCTGCCGCGAGACTGGGTATGATCGATCGCGTCCGTGAGCTGCTGGCGGTTGATCCAAAGCTTGTTCATGCCCGTGGAGGCGATGGACAACTCCCGCTGCACTTTGCGGCAACGTATGAGATTGCCTCCCTTCTGCTCCATCGTGGCGCAGAGATCGATGCGCGCGATATCGATCATGAGTCCACGGCCGCTCAGTACATGGCCTGCACGCGGCAGATGCTGGAGTGGCGCGAACCTCACCGGCACGACATCGTCCGCTTTCTGATCGAGTTCGGAGCGAAGACTGACATCCTGATGGCATCGGCCATCGGCGATCTGTCGCTGGTGGAGCGCATTCTCAACCATGATCCTGAAACCATTCGGACCACGGTCAGCGAGCGTTACTTCCCAAAGCAGAATCCGCATTCCGGCGGATCGATCTATTTCTATGGTTTTGGGATGACGAAGTCGCCGCACATGATCGCACACGAGTTTGGCCACACCGCGGTCTTCGAGCTGCTGATGCAGCGCAGCCCGGCGTGGCTTCGCCTGATCAACGCGGCCGAGATCGGGGAAGGCGCTCGCGTTCAGAACATTCTGTTGGAGCATCCCAACCTGTTTCAAAAGCTCTCGTCTAACGCCGCCCGCCGCATCGTCGGGACGGCGGTGCGCAACAACGCCCGTGCCGTGGAGCTGCTGGTCACGAGTGGATGGCCCGTAACCGCCACGCTTGAGAACAACCAGACCGCGCTGCACTACGCCGCGTGGCATGGCAATCTCGAGATGGTCGACGCACTGCTGCGGCACAATGCCGTGGTGAATATCTTCGAGACCGAGCACGGAGGCAGCCCGCTTGCGTGGGCGTTGCACGGCTCACTGAATAGCTGGCACCGCGAAAAGGGCGATTATCCGGGAGTGACGCGGGCGCTGCTTGCCGCCGGTGCGCAGATTCCAAAGCCTGAACGACCGCTCGAAGCTATTCCGGAAGTGCTGGAGATCATTGAGCAATACAAGGAAGAACACTAGGATCGACAGGTTCGGTCGAGCCAATACTCTCGTTGCCCCATTCTTCGCGGTTTTATCGCGAAGGGTGGGTCCCGGCGAACTCGTTCGTTGGGGACCCGGACATGAGGCACCCAGTGCATGGGCGGTGTTCTTCATATTGCTCTCCTTGTATGAAATCGGTTGATTAGCGCCGCAGGAATCTGTGAAACAGCTCCGGCAAGCGGGGGCTCAGATAGATCAGCAGAACACAGCACACCAGGCTGAATCCCCAGACTGGCGACGAGAATGAGACGGCTGCAGCTGTAGTGAAGATAAGGAGGGCGACGTACGACCGGATCTTTGCGACGCGCCGCATTTGCGGAGTGATGTCGGCCTCCGTCGCCTGCGAGAATGCAGTCCGCTCGAAGGCGATGTAGGCGATCTCAATCAGAACGAAGACCAATGCATAGACAAAGACCGGAGCCGCAGCGAGTCTGGAGCCGGCCATCCATCGAGTAGTGACAGGCACCAACGAGATCATGAAAAGGTGCCCGAAGTTCCACCAGATCAGCTCCGGCGTTGCGATTCGGGCAAAGCGGAAGAGGTGATGGTGATTGATCCAGATAATCGCAATGAACAGATAGCTGACCGCATAGCTCAGCAGCAAGGGCCACAGAGGAGCCAGCGCACGCAGCGTCGGCTCCTCCGGCGGTTTCAGGTCCAGCACCATGATGGTGATGATGACGGCGAAGACTCCGTCAGAGAATGTTGCCAGCCGTTCCGAGGTTGTCTTCTTGTCCAGCATGAGCGGTCTCCCTTCAGGCCAGCGTCGACTGCGCAGCTTCTAGAATGATGTCTACAACCTTCTCTGGAGCAGTCAGCAGCGGCGTGTGATCCACGGCAAATGACTCCATCGTGGCGTGCATGCGTTCCGCCATGAAGCGCTGGGTCTTGCGGTTGATCATGCGGTCGTCTTCCGCGATGAGATACCACGACGGTTTGGACTTCCATGCTGGAGTGGTGACCGGTTCCTGAATGCTCTTCACTGCAATGGGGCGCTGCACAGCCCGGGTAACGGCGATCTGTTCGTCTGTGGCGTTCTGGGCAAAGGCCTGTTCGAAGCCCGTATCCGGCATCCAGATAAAGCCATCGGCATCCGGCGCAAGCTTGGGAGCATCGGGATGCGGCTCGTCACGATAGAAGACATGGGCAACGGTCTCCCCTTCGTCGGGCGCCAGCGCCGCAATGTAGACCAGCGCTTTGACGCGTTCCTCGTGGGCGGTTCCAATCACGGCTCCCGCATAGGCGTGTCCCGCAAGGATGACGGGACCCTGCGTCCGGTCGATGGTGCGGCGCAAGGCGGCGGCATCATCGCTGAGCGAGGTCAGAGGCAGCGGAGCGGTGACAACGTTCCAACCTTGCTGCTGCAGTTTGCGGATAACGAGCTCCCAGCTTGATCCGTCGGCCCACGCACCGTGGACCAGAACGATGGTGGCATTCTTTGAGTAAGACATGGTGTATCTCCTCTTTGGTGGTGCCTTGTAATAGCGAACGCGAACGAAGTTGGGTGGGGCCGAAGCTCAGCCGAGAACCTTTGTGATCTCTTGCGCGATGAAATCGGCTGAGTCTTCCAGCGCGAAGTGACCGGTATCGAGAAGATGCAGTTGCGCAGCAGGGATGTCGCGCAGATAAGCCTTTGCGCCTTCGACGGTGAAGAACGGATCGTTCTTGCCCCACACGACTAGCGTCTTTGGCTGCCGGCTGCGGAAGAACTCCTGCCACTCGTCATAGTGCGTCAAGTTTGATTGATAGTTGTGGAGCAGGTTTAGCTGGATGGCGTCATTGCCGGGGCGATCGAGGAAGAACTGATCGACGGTGTAGGAGTCCGGGTTGATGCGGGAGACTTCCTTCACGCCATGCGTGTACTGGAAGAGGGTCATCTCTTTTGTCAGAAGGCCGCGGACAGGCTTCTCCGTCTCCGTATTGCGGTTCGCCCAGAACGGTTTCATCGCATCGAAGCCCGATCCGATGCCCTCGGCATAGGCATTCCCGTTCTGCACGACGATGCCTTCAATGGCGTCGGGATGTCTGTAGGCGATGCGATAGCCCACGGGAGCGCCATAGTCCTGCACATAGATGCTGAACTTCTTCAGCCTCAGGACACCGAAGAGCAGCTCCTCGGTATAGTCCGCAAGGCGGTCAAAGGTGTATTCGAACTCGTTCACTGATGGCATATCGCTGTAGCCGAAGCCAACGTAGTCCGGGGCAATGACGTGGAACTTCTCCGCAAGCTTTGGAATCAGGTCGCGAAACATATGCGATGAGCTTGGAAACCCGTGCAGCAACACGATGGTCGGAGAAGAAGTGGAACCGGCCTCACGGTAGAAGACCCTCAGGCCGCGGACATCGGCGTGTTGAAACGTGGTCATGATGTTTCCTCCTTTTGGCCCGCTTTCCAGCGGAACGAATTCAGACTATACAACACCGTTAAAAATGTAAACAACGGTGTTAAACTTTTCATGCGATATTTTGGAAGGGAAGACCATGCGTACTGCTTCTCCAGATGCCGGCGAATGGGTCGACGGCTTTTTGTTCGTCGCCAACCGGCCCATCCTGGACTTCCTCAACACGAAACCGATCCTGGCGGACGGCCCGACCGAGCTTCTGCCGGACGCGCATTCCCTGGAGCGGTGGCTTATCGCATCCGGAACGGTGACTTTACCGAAGACGAAGTCACTTCTGCGGAGTTGGCGGCAATCCTCCGAGGCGGAAGCCTTCCGGAAAGACCTCATCGCATTTCGGGAACGCCTGAGAGATGCAGTCCTGCGCATGGAGGCCGGCTCGGGTCCCTCTGACGACTTCCTGAAAGAGATCAATGCGCGGCTTCAGCAATATCCCCTTCACACCGCGCTTCGCAGGCGCGATGGCGGTGTTGTGCGCGAGACCTTTTTTGATCCTGCCGAACCCGCGGGTCTGTGGGCTCCCATTGTCGACGGAGCCGCCGATCTTCTGGCCGAGACGGAGACCTCGCGGATCCGTCAATGCGAGTCGTGTATCGTCCACTTCTTCGACACCAGTAAGAAGGGATCACGTCGCTGGTGCAGCATGAATATCTGCGGCAACAAGATCAAGGTGGCGGCCTATCAGCGCAGGAAACGAGACCGCGATTCGGAGTGACATCGGCCTGAGAGTTCGTTCTGGTGGAGCATTTTCCCTGTAGGTGTAGAGTGGGCTTCTGCATCTGTGGGCGTTTTCCGCAACGAAAACGCCGCTGCACTCCTCTTTCAGGCTACCCAGCAGCAGGGAAAATGCTCTAGCATGGCGCGATGGAAACGCACCGCCGGCTTGAAGGGTACGAACCCATTCTTTGCGCCCCTCTTCTGCGAAAGGTTGATCGCGAGCTGCTGCATCTTCTGAGCTCTCTGACGGAAGAAGAGTGGGGATACCGTACCGTATCGCCGCGGTGGGAGGTGCGCGATGTCGCCGCGCATCTTTTGGATACCGCCTTGCGGAAGCTCTCTATGGTGCGCGACGCCTGGTTTGTCGACAAGCAGATTCCGCAAACGCCGCAGGAGGTGGTCTCACTGGTCAATCGTCTGAACCAGGAGGGCGTATCCGTCTTTCGGCGGCTCAGCCCGCCGGTATTGATTGAGCTGACGAAGACTGCCTGTGAACAATCGGCAGACTTTCATGAATCGCTCGATCCGTTTGCCCAGGCAACCTTCAACGTCAGCTGGGCCGGAGAAGAGACCTCAGCAAACTGGTTCGATACGGCGCGCGAGTTGACCGAACGCTGGCACCATCAGCAGCAGATTCGTCTGGCAACGGGCAGGCCGGGAATTCTGACACGAGAGCTCTATCATCCTGTGCTGGACTGCTTCATTCGCGGCCTGCCGTATGCCTATCGACATATCGATGCGCCTTCCGGAATCAATGTCCTGCTTGAGATCTCAGGGGAGTGCGGCGGAAGCTGGGTGCTCTCCCGGGAGGAGCATCGCTGGCATTTTCTCCAGGAGATGCCGGCGCGGATTACGTGCAGGGTCACAGTGCCCGAGCAGATCGCATGGATGCTCTTCACTAAAGGGATCGATCGCGACGTTGCTATGTCGCAGATCGCGATCGATGGCGACGAGAGGCTCGCCGAGGGGATTCTCGGTCATATTGCTATTGTTGGTTGATCCGTTCCGCGCATGTCGCAGATGCGAGTGCCTACTCATGCCGTAGGACTCGCATTGCATCAACCTCGAGAGCTTTACGTGCCGGCATCCATGCCGCAAATGAGATGATGACAGTCAGCAGTCCAATCGCGCCGAGATAGGCCGCCGGGTCGAGGCCGCTCACGCCATATAGGATGCGCCGAAGCAGTTGTGAAGCTGCCGCAGCCAATCCCGCGCCGCCGATCAATCCAATCGCCACCGGCCCAACAAACTGAAGCAGCATAGCTTTGATCACATGTGTCTTCTTTGCGCCGAGTGCGAGGCGAATCGCAATCTCCCGTGTCTTTTGCGAGACGGCGTATGCGACCAGTCCAAGCAGGCCTACAGCCGCCAGCAACACGGCGGAGGCTCCCATCAGACTCGCGATCATGGCTCCCTTTTCTACAGTGCCAACCTCGTCCTGGAAGGACTCACTCAAACGATGGACAGTGGGGAATAGACCGGTATTAATGCTGGAGGTTACGGTCCGCACCGCGGCTGCCAGACCTTCAGGCTTTCCCTGGGTGCGTATCAGAAGCACCATGTGCGGCAGCGATCCGTCGTCGCTCATCTGGTAGAGCTCTGTCGCATCTGGATCATGCATCGACATCATGCGCGCATTCGCTACGACACCCACAACGGTGAAGTTCTCCGAGAGCGCATTAGAAGGGTCGAGAGGGAACTGTTTCCCAAGAGGAGGCTTACCCGGCCACACGCGCCGGGCTAATGATTCACTGACAACGACTTCGTTTGTGTCTCCCCGCTGGAAGTCGCGTCCGTTGAGGCGCGCGATCCCCATTGTGCTGAAGAAACCAGGCTCTACATGGCTGACGAAGACCCCGAAAGGATATCCGCCAAGTGAAGTCACATTCTTATGGCCCAACGGAGCCATCGATGTAAGGGCAACCGAGGTGACTCCGGGCAGTTGCCGCAATCTCACCTGTGCCGTGTTCAGGTAGCTTCTCGCTGTTGCAGCAGAATATCCGTGGGCCGCAAGGTCAGGATCCACGACCAGGATGTGCTCGTGGTCATAACCTGCATCACTCGAGACGGCGAAGTGCAATGCGCGGACCAGAAGCCCGGCGACGATCAGCAGCACACAGCTTGCCGCAATTTGCGCCGTGATCAGGATCTGCCTTGATCGCGTTCCGCTTCTCCGTTTCGCCGTAAGTTGCAACGCCGGGGCAAGACCGAAAACTACGGCGGCAATCAGCCCTACAGCTCCGGCGAAAAGCACCACCCTCCAGTCCGGAGCAGGATTGAGCCATGGAGGAGCATTCACCCGCGACAGGAAGACGCGCAGGCAGAGATATCCCATACCAACTCCAGCCGTGGCTGCCATCGCGGCCAGCAACAGACTTTCGGTTAAGAGTTGCCGCACGATGCGCTGCCGGCTTGCGCCCAGCGCAAAGCGGATCGAGATCTCATGGGAGCGAGTGACACCACGCGCGAGCATGAGGCCACCGAGGTTGCTGCATGCGACGGTCAGGATCAGCAGCACCAGTGTCGCGACCAACGTGAGCATTGGCACGTCGTCCTTTCGTACCGCCTGCAGGTACCCGCCGGGCTCGCTGACAACCCTCTCGTTGTCCCACACAGRTTTCGGTGATTGACGGCGCAGTTCGTCAGTTAGCGCAAGCAACTCCTGCTCCGCTGCCTTTGGTGAGACTCCCCTTTCCAGGCGAGCCCACATATCAACCATTCCGTCGAGAGAGGTATCGGTCAGAACCGTACTGCCCTCCACGAAGTAGGGTTGCTGTGACAGGGGCGCCCAGAACGCAGGCTCATGCGGCAGCCCGAGACCGCTGAAGTTACGCGGAGCGACTCCTATCACGGTTGCCGGTTTATGGTTCAGATGGACGACACGGCCTACGATGTCAGGATTGCCGTCATAGTGCTGTTCCCAGAAGGTATGGCTCAGCATCACGACTGTACCAGCGTATCCGGATCGCGAACCGGCAGCGGTTTCAGCACGAACATATTGAAGAGACCGAACGCGGCGACGTTGACACCGATGCCGACGGCCAGCACCAGCACTGCCGCGATGGAAAACGACGGCGACCGCATCAGTGTCCGCATGCCGTAGCGCAGGTCCTGCCCCAGCCTTTCGATCCACGTCCATCCCCAGGTCTCATGGGCGCGTTCCTGCAGCAGCCTCTCGTTGCCGAAGTGCTTGCGCGGCGTGCCGGAGCGCTCCAGCATCTCGCGATGAAAGGCCATCTCGTCCTGCAGCTCGCGCTGCATCTGCCTGCGATGCAGCAGGTACCAGAGTCTCCGCCAAAGCTCACCCATGCCCGCCTCCTATGCCGTTCGCAGAATCGCCTTGATCGCCTCGGTGACACGGCCGTAGTCCCGAAGCTCCGCTTCCAGTTGTTTCCGGCCCGCCGCTGTCAGCTTGTAGAAGCGCACTTTCCGGTTGGTCTCGGAGATGCCCCATTCCGCGCTCACCCATCCTTTCAGCAGGATCTTCTGCAGCGCCGGATAGAGAGAGCCTTCCTCGACCTCCAGCACCTCGTTGGAGAGCACATGAATCTTCTGCGCGATGGCATATCCGTGGAGCGGTCCCGCCCGCAGCACGCGGAGAACCAGCATTGCCAGAGCGCCGGAAGGCATCGATTGTTTAGAGATAGATTCCATAGGCATAGATTATCTATGCCTATGGCCGGAAGATGTCAAGTCTCTCTAAAAGGCTCGTGGTAAGGACGGATAGCGCTCGTCGCATTTTGGGTGTTCCTCGAGTGGTGTAAGTTCTAGAAAACAGGGTGGTAGGCCGGCTGTTTCGTAGCTGGGCCGCTCCGCATTCTTCCCCACACTGGAACTGCAATATCGCGGCAGATATAGGCTTGCTATCCGCACCCTCCGGCTCTCAGCGATAATCGAAGTACAGCGTTTTTGCAGGTGTTGTTATGTCCCCCCTCCGAAGGGCCTTAGCCCTTTGCGCACTCAGTGCGTTTTCTGCCTTGCTTGCAAGCTGCGGTTCAGGCGTGCATGCCTCCGATACTGCGGCGAATCCGCTCTCGTATGGCGGCCAGCCGGCGATTGCTCTCGGCGCAACCTCAGTAAGCGGTGATATCGCTCCGGTGCGCGATCCCAGCGTGATCTATGTCGATGGAACTTACTACATTTTTGTCACCGATGCTGTCGGCGGATGGAAAGGCTCGCTTCCATTCCTATGCTCCAGTGATCGCACCGTATGGCGTTATTGCGGCAGTATCTTTCGCGCGATGCCGGAGTGGCTGCAGGCAAAGCTCCCGGGTCTTACTGAGATCTGGGCTCCGGATGTCTCCTACTTCAACGGTGAATATCACGTCTATTACTCGGCCTCCATCGTAAACACGACCCGCACGGTCATCGGGTTGGCAACGAACGTCACGCTCGATCCGCAGGATCCTCGCTATCACTGGGTCGACCGCGGCATGGTCACCGAATCCTTTGCCGGAGCGGAGATCAATGACCTCGATCCAAACATCCTTGTGGATGGCGATCGTGTCTGGTTAACCTACGGCAGCTACTGGGACGGCATTCGCCAACGGGAGATCGATCCGGCGACCGGCATGCTGAAGCCCGGCCAGGTCTATGAGATGGCCGCCCGCCCAGGGGTTCCGGTGCATCCCATCGAAGGCTCCTCGCAGCTTCGCCATGAAGGCTGGTATTACCTGTTTGTCTCAATAGACCGCTGCTGCAACGCCGACCTCACCACCAACAACTACAAGATGGCTGTTGGGCGATCGAAGAGTCCCAATGGTCCCTTCATCGCTAAGGACGGCACGCCGATGATGGATGGTGGTTCGACGGTAATTCTTGAGGGAAGCGCGCAGTGGGCAGGCGTCGGAGGCGGAATGGTGTACGACGATCCTGGGACCGGGAAGACGATGATTGTCTTCCATGGCCAGAAGATCACCGAAGGCGGTCGCGCCACACTCTGGGTCAAAGAGGTTAGCTGGACCGATAGCTGGCCTGTAATCCTTTAGAGAATCAACGCTCCCTGCTCGCTTTCATGTAGGGAGCGAGGTTGTTATCGATCGCGGCCATCTCGTCCTTGGTCAGCGGAAGCTGACGGTAGGCGGCAATGGCCTTCACCGGTGTAAAACCTGTCCATGCACCGTCGCTCCCGAACAGAATGCGGCGCACACCAGCCTGGCGGATCTTTGACGCGATTTCGGACGCGATCTCGCCTTTCTTGTTCTCCCATGCATCACCCAGGCCGGCCACTCCGGAAATATCGAAGTAGACGTGCGCCACGCGTCGATCGCGATCTGCCATTGCATGGAGGAAGACCGAGAGCGCCTCATCCGTTGCCGGATCGTCCCATCCTCCGCTTCCGGCGAGATGGGCAATCTGCACTACGCTATGAGGAACTGCCGGAAGCAGTTGGCTCAGAAAGACCTCCGCTTCTTTCTTTCCGTACGGACGATGATGTGTCACGTTCGCATGCATGTGCACAATGATCGCCATGTGATGCCGGTCGGCCGTCTGGAAGACCTTACGAAGCAAGCCGACGTGGGCCGGATTATCGAGATCGACATCGGAGTTTCCAAAGTGCAGCTTGATGCCTGTCCTGAGATAAGGGTCTCCAGCGCATCGCTCAATCTCGGTCACTGCATACTCCCGTAATGGATCAATGCCGCAAACCCCGACGAG
This sequence comes from Terriglobus sp. YAF25, assembly GCF_052113305.1. Classification (NCBI taxonomy): domain Bacteria; kingdom Pseudomonadati; phylum Acidobacteriota; class Terriglobia; order Terriglobales; family Acidobacteriaceae; genus Terriglobus; species Terriglobus sp. YAF25. The sequence continues at coordinate 1,136 of NZ_JBFRCY010000114.1, read as the reverse complement.
CCTGTCTGGGTATTGCTTGACCTGCTCTGCGGTCCAGTCATTCTCCGCTTTCACCTTGGCATACTCGTCCTGTACGGGAGGACGGTTCGGATTTCCGAACTGATATGCGAGTGAGAGAACGACGGCCTTCCGCAGGCCGCCACGATCCATCTCAGCGATCAGATCGCTTGCGGAGAAGGTCCTCGATGCTCCAATCAACTTCGCCACCTCGGGGCTGAGCAGGTGCTGGTGATAGTCGATGAGAGGCGTGTTTTGAGCGCCACAGACGATCGTCGTGAAGAAGATCAGGAGGACGATGCGTAGGTGTTGGATATGTTTCCGGCCTGTGGCGCACTGTAGCAATCGCATGGAGTGAGGAGCCTATTTAGGCATGGGAAGGGAGACAGCCTTACCTGCGCCCCGCTCGGCGATCCACAACGTATCGCCGGCGGGTTCCACTCCCGTCGGGGTCTTGAGGCCCTCGTGGATTACGGTGACGCTTGCCTTCTCTCCGTTGACGGTGATGACGGAGATTTTGCCGCTTCCATTTTCGGCGATGATAAGCTTGCCGTTCGCCGCGCGCATGCCATCAGGCCCCTTCACCGGCTGGTCCATCCATATATCGACAGGCGTCCCCGGTTTGCCCGCGGCATCCACAGGAATGCGATAGAGCTTGTTGAAGAACACGTTGTTCACGTAGAGGGTTCCGTTCAGAAAGGTAATGCCGTCCACACCCATCAGCGTACGGTGCTCCAGGTAAAGCTCCGCGGTTGAAGCGCCGGCAGGCAGCCTGAAGATCTTGCCGTTGATCGTATCGGTGATATAGAGCGCCTTATCCGGGCCGACTGAAAAGTCATTACAGACGCTGTCCTCCCCAGGCAGGTTCCAGCGGGTCTTCTGCGTGCCCGTGGAAAGATCAAAGCCTCTCAAGGCAGTATGCCGCTTCATCGGTGTAGTGCCCGGCACTGGAGTGAGCTGGCACGTCCACAAGGTGTTGCTGGAAGCGTCCGCCAGCATGCCGAAGAAAAACGTTCCCGGACCTTCTTCACTCGCGTCGATAAATTTCTCCGCGGTCGAGGATCCCGGCCGTACCTTGTAGACGAATGGCGAACTGGCGCTGCCGACAATCAACACTCCGCCAGGAGCGATGGTGAGAC
>NZ_JBFRCY010000113.1:0-11634 GCF_052113305.1 Terriglobus sp. YAF25 | reverse complement strand
GAGTGTGAGCCTAGCGAACACTGGCGCGTGCAGGCTGACAGCACTGGGGACTTAGGGCTGGTGCGTATCCCAATATGGAGACGAGTCATCGTTGGGAACTAGACCAGCACCACCGAAGCCGGAACTACCCACYGCGAGATTGTAACTCATATTGATGAGGGCATTGCCCATGCGTGAGATATCGACGTCGGCGTTTCTCCACGTCCAATTTTGTTTCGAATCATAAGAACCGTCCTCTACTATGAGGACAATTCCATCTGTCGATAGAAATTGTTGATATTTTCTATTGAATATCTTGAAGCATGTATAGCCCATGGCTGCGGTTCCATCTGGATTTGAGCAGTCCCATCCGGTATAGGGATCGACAAGAGCCCATTGCTGCTCCGGGTCTTGAACCTGTTCCTTTGTTCCGAACATCACCGTGAGAGAACCCGGGTCTCCTTCCACCCTCAGGTTGATGTACTCTGGTGCGCTGAAAATGTTGTACCAGAAACATTCATAAGGGAACTCATACAAAGTCACGTTAATTGTTGATTCATCTCCGCTCCCTCCGGTGTAGCTGATAAAGTATTTATCCGGAGGGGTGCAGGTAACTGTGTACTCGTTCTCCTGGCTCTCTGAATTGTTCCAGGATATATACACGGACTCCTCTTGACCATCATCGGCGCCGAATCCGTATGTCACGCTTGCAATACAATTATTGAGTAAGTCTCTTTTCTCATCCCACTGGACGTTCTGTGAAGGATTTATGGTCGTCGGTGGAAAGACATTATACAAACCTCCTTCGATCTCCCAGGTCCCACCGCCCGTCATAGTAAGTGTCTTTGACGTACGATTGCTGAATTTGACCGTAACGCATCTGTACGCACTTTTCTGTTCTATGTCGACCGTCCCAGCTTGCGCTGGTGTCGACGCCTTGGCTGCTTTAGTCTGCTCGAGATTCGAACTCATGAATGGATCTCCTTGGATTTTTTGAGCCGACGAGGGAAAGAAGGGTCGTGCGGATATCCGGGTGGAGAGTCCCGGAATTGTGTGTGGCCAGCATCCCAGCTTCTCGTTCCAGAGTCAACTGCAGCTGGATAGTTTCTGATAACAAACATCACACCAAGAAAGCCAGACCTTTGAGTGGACTTTATTTGTCCCACTTAAGGGCGTACCAGTTTGCAGTGAACGCGCATGCGATGAGTTCAGTATGGATCGTGCTGCTCGTTGCTGCCACGTTTGGCATCAACTGATAAGGTTGATGCCATGGAAGTGCACCTGATCGATGGGACCTATGAGCTCTTTAGGCATTTCTATGCTCTCCCCTCGGCCAAAGACAGCGAAGGTCGCGAGGTTGCCGCGGTGCGCGGTGTTCTTGGTTCACTTCTGGGCATGATGCGCGCAGGTACGACGTACATCGGTGTGGCTACCGACCATGTGATTGAGTCCTTCCGGAATCAAATGTGGCCTGAATATAAGACCGGAGTGGGTGTGGACCCGCAGTTACTATCGCAGTTTCCGTTGTTGGAGGAGGCGCTCCGTGCGCTCGGAGTCGTAGTGTGGGCGATGGAGGAATACGAGGCAGACGATGCGCTGGCATCGGCGGCTTTTCTCGCACAGGACGACCTTCGGGTTGAGCGCGTAATCATCAGCACCCCGGACAAGGATCTTGCTCAGTGCGTTGTCGGCACACGCGTTGTGCAACTCGACCGACGCAGGCGCCTCGAACGCGATGAACAGGGAGTTATCCAGAAGTTCGGAGTCAAACCAGGCTCCATTCCGGATTATCTCGCCTTGGTCGGTGACGCATCCGATGGCTATCCGGGACTGCCAGGGTGGGGCGCCAAGTCTGCTTCCGCCGTTCTCTCTCGCTTCGGCAAACTGGAAGCGATCCCGTCCGACCCACGGGATTGGCAGGTGAACGTTTCCAATCCGAAAGGCCTTTCCGAGGTTCTCAATAGTAAACGGGATCTGGTATTGCTATTCCGGGACCTTGCTACCCTTCGAACGGATCTTCCGCTCTTCGCAACCGTTGACGATCTGCTTTGGAAGGGTCCTACGACCACCTTTCCTCCCATAGCAGATCGCTTGGACAAGGCAAGCTTTTCGAAAGAGCGCGTTCCACGTTCCTCTTAAGACGGGAAGACCATTCGAATCATTGAAGCGCAGATCTATCGAATTTGAAATGGGAACGTCCCGTCTGTGCCCAGGTTTCTTATTGGGGTTGCAACCGACGCAAACGACAATACTCAAAACGCCGGGACACTCGCTGCAGCTGCAGTGGGTGCAGCGGCTACGTCGCTGAGTTTGTCGAGACTCTGGGGATGAGCGTCGTCTTTATAGATGACACCGGACTTCATCACGAAGTGAACTTCCTCGCAGGTGCGAATGTCCTTGAGAGGGTCGCCACTGACGGCGATAACGTCTGCCCACTTCCCAGGCTCGAGCGTGCCGGTTTTGGCGGTCCATCCCATCAGGTCAGCAGCGTTGACCGTGGCGCTCTGAAGCGCCGCGAGGGGTGACATTCCGTAGTCACGCACGTAGACGTTCAGCTCACGCGCGTTCAGGCCGTGGGGATACACGGCGGCATCAGTGCCCAGGGCAACCTTCACACCGGCATCGATAGCGCGTTTATGATTGGCGCGGGCTACGGAGGTCACGTTCCGCATCTTCTCCGCGTAGATTGCAGGCAGCTTCCCAAACTCGCGATTCCAATCGTAAAGATAGCTGGTGGGGACCAGGTAGGTGCCGTGTTTCTTCATTTCAGCGATGGAGGCGTCATCGATGTAGCTGCCGTGCTCGATCGAGTCGACGCCTGCCTCCGCAGCCCACAGGATGGCCTGCGCTCCGTGTGCGTGCGCAGCGACTTTGCGGCCAAGACGGTGAGCGTCGGTGACGATGGCCTGCATCTCTTCGAGCGTGTACTGCGACGCCTGCGGGTCATCCCCTTTGGAAAGCACTCCGCCTGAGGCGCCGATCTTGATCAGGTCGGCACCGTACTTGATGTTGGTGCGCACCATGTGCTGCACTCCGCCGATACCATCCGCTACGCCTTCGGCCTGCCAGCGATACTGCGCAGGCAGCAGGTTCTCATCCATGTGGCCGCCGGTAATGCCGAGCGCCGGACCGGAAACCTGCATGTGCGGTCCCGGGATATGGCCTTCGTTGATCTCATCTCGTAACGCGACGTCGGTCCAGCCATTTGCGCCGACATTCCGAACGGTTGTGAAACCTGCTTCGAGCGTGGTCTTTGCATTCTCCACGCCGAGGATGGCTTCCTTGCCGGGTGTCATGGAGAGTTCGAAATAAGGATCAAAGTTGTTGGCCCCGGTCAGGTGCGTATGTACGTCGATCAGGCCCGGCAGCAGGGTGTAGGCGCGCAGGTCAATTTCACGGTCACCAGCTTTTGCGGGAGTGCTGGAGGTGGCGGCGAGAGCGACGATGGTCTCTCCCTGCACGATGACCGTCTCGTCGGCCATCTCTCTGCCGGTGCGTACATCCACCACATGACCGGCACGTAACAGGGTACGGCCGGAGAAAGGCTTGTACGCTGGCTGAGCCAGGGCGGAAAGCGCGCCCAAAACGCAGCACACGACAGGCAGAGAACGAAGCATGACGGAGCACCTCACAGAAACGATGCAACCATCCTAACCGCTCTCTGGTCTGAGGACGTATCTCAATCGAAGGTCAGCGTTTGAGTCTCTTTGCAGAGAAAGCCGATCGCAAGAAAAGATGTATAGAACGCCCTTTCCACCCAAATGAACCTCCACCCGTGGCGAAAGAACGGTTCTCGCTTGATGACTTCAGGGCAACACACTCATCTACATTCGCTCGATCCGCACGAGCGTTCATCAGCGCATGCGGCTCTTATCTCGGATGAGTGGCGGCGAAGCGGTCAACGGGCCAGGGGGAGCACACGAGGTTGAGGAAGCCATTGCGCGGCCAGCTTGATCTACCACCTTCGGAATGGGAACGTCCCGTCTGTCCTCAGGTTTCCGTCCCCAGGTTTCCCGAGACTTCAAACCTAAGCTTCACCATTTGAAGTGCCAGTCCTGACATTTAATACTTCAGATCGATAGATTTGACGGTATTATGCCGCAATGCCGGTGAGGAAGAGTGACACGATGATGGCGCGGGTGAATCGGATCTTCCAGTTTGTGGGGTCCTGCCTGTTCTTAGTCTCGATGCTGTTGCCGGGGGCAAATTCGGCGCCCTTTACTGGGCCAGGTTGGCCTGGCTATTTCTGCGCAGGGGTATCACTTTCCACGATGTTGTCCCCAACGGCATATCTTTCATGGGCTATAGGGTTGCCGCTGGGTGGGTGGGCGAATGTGCTGGTTGTGGAAAGTTGGTTTAGTGCGTCATTTAAGGCTCTGAGGCGGGCGCGGCCGTTTGTTGCCGTAGCGATGGCTTTTTGCTTGTTTGCGACGCGGAGCTTTTTGAGGGCAAGCCTGTCGAAGGAAGAAAAAGATAAGTTGATTCCGATGGTAGGTTTTTATGTGTGGGGTACAGGGATACTAGTGATTGCGGCGACGGAGTTCGGATGGTGGTGGCTGGAGCGTAGAAGAGACTTCGAACTGTCGGCCGAAGCATAAGGCGGCGCAATCGTGAAATGGCACCAAATCGCCAATGCGCCCATTGACGGTTAGTACCCACAAGTCAGCTTATGTTGACTGATCACAACATCAACTGGCGATAACAGGACTTACCACTCATCGAATCGGAGCTTCTGGCAACAAGAACCGCTGCCGCCGTTGCGATTGCAACACCAGCTCCGTTATGCTGCCAGCCTATTAGCAGCCGACTCCGGCCCCCGGCAAGATCCCGTTGTTGTTGCTACTACGCGATGTGGCTGCTACTTCGACCGCACAGCGACCATGTCGATCTCTACCAAACCGCCTCGAGCGCCGGCGGGCAGAACCACCTGCACCGTGGTGCGTGCGGGCTTGTTCGGTTGATCTTTGGTGCCGAAGAACTGGGTGTATCCGGCCATCATTCCAGCGACGTCCATCTTGCCGTCTTTCTCAGGATCGCCTCCGAGATACACATGCATCATCACCACATCGCCCAGCGTTAGCTTCTGCGATTCGAGAAATTTTTGCAGGTCCTTGAGGATGCCCTCGGTCTGTGACTTGGATCCGGATGAGTCTTGATCTCCGGGTCGAGCCATCCACTCACATACAGCGTATCTCCGGCCCATACGGCCGCCGAGATTGGAAGATCAGCATTCGAGGGATTCTGACTAGGCGGCAACGGAATTCTTTTGATTTTTTGCGCTGAAGTTTCCATGGTGCGCGGAAGCGCGATTGCGCCACTGACGATGAAGGCTAGAGAGAGACCCATTACAAAGACGAGAGTACGAAGACGACGGTTCATGAAAGCTCCTTGCCGTAGAAGTGAGAGGATGCGCGCGATCATGCCACATCCTCCTTTTGAAACGCTCCCCATGGGCCGTCCATTATCAGGAGTGAATCGGAGTGGAGCGTCGTGATTGGATCGAAACGCATGGCGCGCAGTGCTGGAATATAGCTGGCTGCGAGTGCGACGGCGGTAAGCACAACGGTGAAGCCTCCTGCTCCCACAAGACCTCGAGTTTCAGCCAGAGACGAGTCCGACTGCATCCTCTCCGAAATGCCCCTGCACAGAATTTCGGCGCTGCAAAATGCCAAAGATCGGAGATTCGAATCATGAAGCCCAGATCTATCGAATTCGAAATGGGAGCGTCACGCCTGTCCACAGGTTTCCAGAGACGTGTTATTTGACTAAGCAGTCAGGGAGCATTTCCATAGCTGTTCACCCCAAAAGATGGAAACCACGTAGAGGGCGAAAGCAACGGCCCAGAGTCCCGTCCTTGCCGCTCCGATTCCAGYTAATCCGCCCAGGAGAACCTGTGCAACTCCGAAACGTGGATCTCCTCCGACGAAACGCCATCTACGTTGGTTCGCCCGCTGCCTCAGTGATGAGTACCGCCCGACTGCGATAGCGACCAAGCCAAATGCAATGCCTGTTCGTAGACTCAGGAGTGAAACCATGACGGCAAGCGGAATCAGGAAAGTCATGTCCTGCGTGACGAGCACTTTCCACCCTGCTATCGGTAGGAGACGATAGCGCAGCAATGCTCGCCCCTCATCCAGACAGAGCATGCGTTGCCCAATCGTGCTCATTGCGATACCCACGAATAACGCCAGCATCGGAAATGCTTCGGGCGCTGGTGCCCGCCCGAACAGTCGATACAAGGTTCCACTAACCGCTATAAGCAGCGCGGTCCAAAAGTCGAGCGTTCCCAGCAGCTCCCGCCATGTCTCTTGCGCGATCCCGCTGACGTCCAAGGGCGTCCTTGAAATGCTGAGGCCTGCAGGCGTCCTTATTTTGAATGGGAGACGGCAAACGGCGTATACGGCCCCATGCACGATGAGTGCCATTAGAAGAAAAAAGAGACCCGCGGCTAAGCCCATCCAGAACAGGTAGCCAAGAAACAGCACGATAAATAATGGATTCAACGCAAAACTTACGGAACTGAGCAAGAGTCTTTGTCTACGTGTCAGCGGCCACGTAGCGACTCGTTCCGGGGGCAACCTATGCTGTGTATCTACGGAAAAGGTAACAAGCAAAGGCGCAAGGAGGACAATTTGAAAGAGAAGCGTGCTCCAGAATGCTGCTTCCGGTGCCCTGCTTGTTAAACCCGCGACCATAATGAAAAGGATGCAGAACAGAAAGTTGTTGAAACGTACCGAGGAAAAGCTGCTCAGTTCTTTCAACATCAGTTTCTTCAGCAGGAACAGAAGGGCTAGGATCTGAGACAATCCAGCACCTCCGGCTGTGGTTCGCCGACGATGCTGAAATATACGTCCTCAACTCCTTCGTCTGCCGTGGATGGGTTGAAATCTGATTCAATGCGACCTTGGTTAAGAATGACTACGCGAGTAGCTATTTTCTGCACGATCGACAGAATGTGAGAGGTGAGCAAGATCGTAGCGCCATCGCTGGAGAGTTGGCCAAGCAGCATCTCAATGACCGCGGACGATGCGGGATCAATACCTTCAAACGGCTCATCCAGCAGCAGAACCCTCGGCTTGTGCAGCAGGGCCATAGCCAGGGCGGTCTTCTTCCGCATGCCGAACGAACAATTGCGTGCAACGGTGTGGCGTCCTTGTGTTAGATCGAGTAGTCCTAGCAGGTTCGTTGTTCGTGCTGCTGTTTCGCTTTTCGTGAGTCCATAAATAGGTCCAATTGCCATCAGGTTTTCGATGATGGTCAAAGACTCGAACAACCCGAGCCCCTCGGGGAGTACACCCAGATTTCGTCGGATTTCAACTCCATGATCTCGGAAACCCAGTCCACCGATGGACACGGAACCACTGTCTGGCTCTTCCAGCCCGGAGAGCAGGCGCAGCAGTGTGGACTTGCCAGCACCGTTAGCCCCTAGTAAGGCACAAATGCCAGGTTCTACGGCTAGGTCTATGCCTCGGAGAACAGGTCGAGAGGCATAACTCTTCGTCGCGGCTCTGCAGTCGATCACTCTGTTGGTCCCCCAAATCAGTTAACCATACGAAATATTCCGCGTCCGTTTACCAACCCGGCGCTCATTCCGCGACAACAGGGCAATGCGCTCATCCTCATTCGCTCGATAAGTGATTCGGCGATTTATCACTAATCCTGACGGGTGGCGTGTTTCTGGAGGCAACTCAGAAGTATAGATCCTCAGCAGGCCCCGCGCTGGTCGTAGAACATGACAAGCATGTCAATCTCGCTTCAGATATGTACGATCAATTGACGATCAACACGAGACCCTGAGTTATGACTGTTGAGCCCACGGATGCACTGCCATAGTCTGCCCGGTGGAGACGGTCACGGTGTAGTTTGCGACGCTTCCTGACGTGATCGTCACCGTGGACGGAGCTATGTCGCAGGTCGCATACTGCGGAGCTCCTGTGCAGGTAAGTTTGACCGTACCCGAGAAACCGGTGCCGCCGGCGATAGCGAGGGCGTATGTGGCTGTGTTTTCACCGCTCACGCTGCTCGTCGTTGATCCACCTGGCGAGGTGCCCATAGTCAGAGTAGGCACGCCAGTTCCTGCCAGTGTCACTGTCTGTGGAGTAGTGGGAGCGTTGTCTGTAACGGTAAGCGTGCCCGTCCGAGAACCTGTGGCAGAGGGAGTGAAGAGGACCGTAATCGTGCACGAAGTTCCGGCCGCAAGACTTGCTCCGCAGGTATTTGTTTCCGAGAAGTCACCAGTGGCCGCGACCCCGCTGATGGCAAGCGGCGCGTTTCCTGTATTTGTAAGTTGAATTGGTTGTGCACTGCTTGAGAGCGTCAGGGTTACGTTGGCGAAATCCAAAGAGGATGGAGATAAGGATGCACCCGGCAACGCGCCATTGATCGTAAATGCCGCGGAAACAGAGCTCCCCCCGCCTGGTCCAGGCGTATAGACAGCGACCTGCGCAGTACCCGCCTGAGAAAGGTTTGAGGCAGGAACCGTGGCTGTGAGCTGCTGGCCGCTGACGAAAGTTGTCGGAAGAGGCGTTCCATTCCAATCGATGACAGAATTCGAAAGGAAACTGCTGCCGCTCACCGTGATGATAAAGCTTGATCCACCGGCGATCACAGAAGCCGGTGAGATCGCATTGAGCACCGGACTTGGTTTTTGCGTGGATGCGGAGACGGCACTCGTTTTTACCAGGTAGACACCCGCATCGGAGAGAAAGGCGAACCCATTCGTTCCCCAACGGACAAGGTTGGACTGGATTGCGGAAGTGATCTGAGGGAAGAGAAGCGTCGCATCGATGGCATGGGACTTCAGGCCATACGCAGTGATGACAACGGCGCTGCTTGAGCCGACTGTCTGATCGCCGATGGTATAGAACTCGCCCAGTGATGAGTCGAGAGTGATGTTGTGCGTGTTGGGATAAGACGTTGCGTTATAAGTCGTTACCGGGAAGGTACCCACTTCGGTCCGGGTAGCCGGACTCCAGATTTGTCCTGCGCTCGTGTATAGCAACGTGCCATCGGAAATCACTTGGTTGCCTGTTGTGGTGTTGCCGCCGTGATTGGTCTCTGATAGGCGCGTGTAAGAAAGCCCGGCTGGCGTTAGGTTTGCTGTTTGGAAAAACTCTCCTGTGATCAGGAAAGGTAAGGCATATACGGTCAGGGGGCTTCCCGCCAGCGCGATGCTGCCGAAGTTAGGATCGGCCATGCAGCAGATTCCGTCGTTCGGTATATGATTCACGGCCCCGGAGTCGTTGTAGAGCGTAAGCCAGCTCCCTTGCGACATCAGCACCTGCTGCGGGTACCCGGGCACCGTTGCCAGGTCGGTCGCCGCTAAGTTCGTGCAGCTCGAACAGTAAAGATTCGGCGTGTAGGGAAACGTGCGCTCTACGGCGTTCGTGCTCAGGTTGATGCGCTGAACGGTCAGGTCGGTCTGGTTCGCGACGTACAGGTACGATCCATCGCTCGTCGCGGCCAGGATGCCGGGCTTGTTCCCAACGGCGATCGGCGTCTTTGGGGTCCCCGTTGTCGGGTCAATCGGAATCACCGTATTGGGGTTGCTTGCTGCGGTCTGAGAGTTGGCGGCGTAGAGCAGCCCCGTGGATGGAACGGACACAAGGAACGTTGGGCTGATCCCAATCGTCTGGTAAGGAGTGACAATCAGGCCCGCGCTGATACCGCCCGCCGGTTGCGGGTTCACTACGGTAAGGATTTGTTCTCCGAGGGCAGTGATGGCCCCAGCGGGAATGGTGGCTTGCAAGGTCGTGTTGCTCACGAACTTCGTTGTCAAAGGGGTGCCGTTCAGCTGAGCAACGGATTGCGGATAAAAGTTCGAGCCCGTCAGCGTTTCTATGGTTGCGGTGTTCAGCGGTACCGTTGGTGTGGTGAGTGAGGACAACATTGGAACCGGGTAAATGGCATCTCCGGTGCCAGTGAGAGCGACCGTGAGCTGTGGCGTTTGCGGGTCATTGGAGACGACCGTTACGGTTCCGGTTAGTGGACCTGCGGAGATAGGCGTGAACGAGATTGTGGCGACGCAGAAGGAGTTCGCGGCGATGCTCCGCGTCGTACAAGTCTGGTTTACCAGCGCGAAACCGGATCCGGAAACGGTCACGCTACTGATCGTCAGCGCCACTTGTCCCCTGTTGTAGAGAGCGAGTGTGCCGTTTGGAGCAGCCGTGCCGACAAGATAGTGACCGAAAGGAACGGGATTGGCCCCTGCGGAGATACTCGGTGCAATCCCTTGTCCCCCAAAGGCAACGGTTTTGGGAAGAGTCGCGGCGTTGGTTGAAAACGTCAGGGAACCCGTCGTGCTGGCGCTGCTGACCGGAGTAAACGTGAGTTGAATTGGGCACGCGACTCCCGGAGCGATAGAGCCGCAGCTCTGGGTGGCCACCACGGTCGACGCAGACGAAGTGATCGCATCAATGCTTAGCGCTGCGTTTCCGCAGTTTGTCAGTTGAACGGTCTTGCTGCTGGAGGTGTTCGCATTCACCTTTCCGAATTGGACGTTCAGGCTGCTGAAGCAGAGTGCCGGCGCCGCCACAGACATATCGATCTTCGCCACGAAGCTGTGCAGATAAGAAGTGTAAGGACTGGCGGCCGGTGGAGGAGTCGGCTCAAAACTGCCCGCGGTCGTTGGAAAATCCGTGGCAAAGGTCGTTCCCGCGGCGATTAGATGATCTTGCGGATCCACCGTCATGCCGCCGAAATTTGAACCTTCGTAGCTGGCGTTCCCAACGGCGTTGAGGAACGATCCGAACTTGACAGTGCTCAGGTCAGGGCTCATCTCCGCCAGCATCATGCCCCAGATGGTGCCCGTGCTGTTTAGCACGGTCACAAACGGACTTTGCATCGGAAAGTCCGGAGAACTCGTGGTGCCACCCACAAATACATTCAGCTTGCTATCCAGGCCAATCGCGGAAAAGGAGCTGGACTCATAGTTCTGGCCTACGCCTGTTCCGTCCAGGTACGTCGCAGCGAGTACGCTGGTTGCTCCAGGGGCTAGTTCCATGATGTATCCGGAACCGGATGCCGTAGAAGAGATGCTGCCGGTACTGGGTGCCTTTTGATAGGCATTCGCGCTCACAGGAAGTGTTGTCTCGGCCGTCTCACCGGCGATCCATAAGTTGCCGCTGGGATCGATGGCCAGGCCACCAGCGTTGTCTGTGCCCGGAAGATAACTGGCGAAGTCGAGCGCAGTAGCCGTCGCGTTCAGGCGCAGCACGACGCCCGCGGAGGGATTCGCAACATTCACATAAGCATTTGGAAACTGTGGCGCAACCACACCAGGGGTGGTCGTCAGACCCAGACCTCCCCAGCCAAGAACGGTCGCGCTGCCACCGCTGTCCACGGCAATAGCGGTTGGAAGAAACGCGTTGGTGTAAGACTGGGTAGAAGAATTCGATGCGTTGCCCGGAACAATCGTGGAGTAAACCAAGCCGCCGGACGTATCAACCTTGAGCACGAACATCTGATTGTAGGGGTATCCGAGTGGGCTACCTCCCAGTGTCCCGGGCGTCACGTTGAAGTTGCGGTCATCCGTCACTCCTGCAAGATACGCATTGCCCGAAGCATCAACGGCCACGCGGCCGTTCACACCGTTGGTGTAGTTTCCTTGCTCGCCGCCAATTCTGCCCGCATAATTCAGACCCGAACCATCAGGCT
>NZ_JBFRCY010000112.1:0-14802 GCF_052113305.1 Terriglobus sp. YAF25 | reverse complement strand
GCGCAGCATGCCTATTGCGCCATATCACATACAAACCACGCCAACTTCGGCGGCGCGGAATGGCGTATCTTGCAGGGAGATTGGCGGGTGATGTTGGGCGCCGCCGGCCGGTACAGGATTATCGTCAGAGCATCGGAACACTGCCTCCTGCACTCCAACAGGCACGGAGTGGTCAACGGCAGACGGTGTTCAGGAGGAAAACAAGATGCAGAAGCGTCTCTTAGGAAAGAGCAACCTCGAAGTCTCGGCGCTCGGTTTTGGCTGCATGGGACTCAGCTCCGGGTTTGGCCCGCCGACCGAGAGGTCGCAGGCCGTCTCCCTCATCCGCGCGGCCTTCGATCGCGGCGTCACCTTCTTTGATACGGCGGAGGCCTATGGACCGTACCTCAACGAAGAGGTCGTCGGTGAGGCCCTGGCTCCGGTGCGCGACCAAGTGGTGATCGCCACCAAGTTCGGGTTCCGCTTTGCCGACGGCAAAATCGCCGGACTGAACAGTCATCCCGATCGCATCCGCGAGCATGTAGAAGCGGCGCTGAAGCGGCTCCGCACCGATGTGATCGATCTGCTCTATCAGCATCGCGTCGATCCGGAGGTGCCGATCGAAGATGTCGCCGGCACGGTGAAAGAACTCATCGCACAGGGCAAGGTCAAGCACTTCGGTATGTCCGAGGCCGGCGCGAAGACCATTCGCCGTGCACACGCCGTGCAGCCGGTCACCGCTCTGCAGAGCGAGTATTCGCTCTGGTGGCGCGAACCCGAAGAGGAGATTCTTCCCACACTCGAAGAGCTCGGCATCGGCTTTGTCCCTTTCAGCCCACTGGGCAAAGGGTTTCTCACCGGCGCCATCAACCAGAACACAGAATTCGCCCAGAACGACTTCCGCAACCTCTCCCCCCGCTTCAACGAAGAGAACCGGAAGGCCAATCAGACACTCGTTGATGTGTTGGGTTCCATCGCGGAGGCGAAGAACGCTACCCGTGCACAGATCGCCCTGGCGTGGCTGCTCGCGCAGAAGCCGTGGATCGTACCTATCCCAGGCACCACCAAGCTGCATCGCCTGGAAGAGAACCTCGGCGGGGCGAACGTCACGCTGACTGCAGGAGACCTCAAACAGATTGACGAAGCACTCGCGGGCATYGAAGTTCTGGGAGAACGGTATCCGGAGTTCCTGCAGCGCATGATCGATCGGTAGAACGAAACATCTATTTCCTGCCCGGGTGCCCCACCCTCGCAACGCTAGGGTGGGTTGGGAAGCCACAAAACATCTGGGGTATTCCGTACCCACCCTAGCGTTGCGAGGGTGGGGCACCCGGTGGGAAAAGGCTGCGTTCCATTACGTCTCCAGCACGCCCTTCAACCGCCGCACGCCTTCTCGAATCTCCGTCTCCCGCAACCGCGCAAATCCTAAGATCAGTCCCGGCCTCAACGGCTTGCCAACATAGTGCCCAGAGACTCCATAGATCCCAACACCACGCTCGGCCGCGCGCGTGATCACCGCTGCCTCGTCGATACGGCGCTTTGGCCAGAGAACGATGTGCGCGCCTGCACCCTGTCCCGTCACCGTCACCTCATCGCCGAAGACATCCTCCACCGACTCCAGCAAAGCATCACGGCGCGCTACATTGCTTCGCCGCAGCCGCCGCAGATGGCGCTCATACATGCCGCTGATAAGAAACTCCGCCAGCGTCTGCTGTTCCAGGGTTGAGGTGTGACGGTCACACAGCCACTTTGCCGCCATCAGTGCCGGCATCAACGAACGTGGAGCGATCAGATAGCCGATACGCAGTGCCGGAAAGACCGTCCGTGAAAATGTCCCCAGATAGAGCACGCGGCCCTCGCGATCCAGTCCCTGCAACGACTCCAGCGCCTGGCCTCCATAGCGGAACTCGCCATCGTAGTCGTCTTCCACGATCACCGCGCGATTGCGCTTAGCCCAGTCCAACAGCTCCAACCGGCGCGAGAGCGGCAGCACCGCACCCGTCGGAAACTGGTGCGACGGCGTCACAAAGACCATCCGGGCCTCTGCGGGAATCTTTGCCGGCACAATGCCTTCGTGATCCACCGGCACCGACCGCACGCGCGCTCGTGCCGCGCGAAGCCCCTCGCGAATGCCGCGATATCCGGGATCCTCAATCGCGACCGAGTCCTCCGGCTCTACCAGCACACGTATGATCAGGTCCAGCGCCTGTGCCGATCCGTTCACGATCAACACCTGCGATGCATCGCACACCACACCACGCGAACGCTTCAGATGTGCCGCGATGGCCTCCTGCAACTCCGGAGATCCAGCCGCGGAGCCGTAATCCAGCTCATGCACCGGAGCCTTGCGGGCACTGCGCAGCAACATGCGCCTCCACGCCTCGAACGGAAATAGATCGATGTTGCTGCGGCCATAGACAAAGTCATACCGCAGGGGCCGCGGTCGACGATCGGCTGCACCCAGCTCCGCGGCCGTCTGCTCCACAAGCTTGCCGAAGCGCGACATCCGGAACCGCGTGGTGTGCATCCGCTCCTGCACGGCACGCAGATTCAGCGCATCGGTCACATAGGTTCCCGCACCGCGGCGGCCGGCGACGTATCCCTCAGCCAGCAGTTGATCGTAGGCAAGCAGCACGACCGTGCGCGAGACATGAAGCTGTTCCGCCAATTCGCGTGTTGACGGCAGCCGCTCGCCGGATCGCAATTTGCCCGCCAGCACGGCATCGCGCAGGCCATGATAGATCTGCCGGGAGAGCGGTTCACCAGTCGAAGAAATTGGTATCACCAGATTCATAAAAAGTGGACCTTTGAGATTACCACGCAGTCTGGCACGATGAAATCCATGACAGATCAGGTACAAAGGCCCATGACCGAGCGTTCCCAGGTAAGACGTGTTCCCAAGCGCGCCGCCTACGACGCCGCCACCATTCACGCCATCCTGGATGCGGCGTTTCTGGCCCACGTCGGCTTCGTCGTCGAAGGACAGCCATTCGTTATTCCCACGCTCTACGGTCGCAGGGGCGACAAGTTGTATCTCCACGGCTCGGCGGCCAGTCGCATGCTTCGCGAGTCGGGTAAGAGCATCCCGCTCTGTATCACCGTCACGCTGGTCGATGCCCTGGTGCTGGCTCGCTCTGCCTTTCATCACTCGATGAACTACCGCTCGGTGGTCGCCTTCGGTAACGCGCGTCTGATCGATGGCGCGGAGCAGAAGAATGAGGCTCTCCGCCTGATCTCTGACCATCTCCTCGCCGGCCGGTGGGATGAGGTGCGGCCGCCTACTGCACAGGAACTCAAGGCGACGTCGGTGCTGGAGTTCACCATCGAAGAGGCCTCCGCCAAAACCAGAAGCGGCTTCCCAGTCGATGATGAAGAAGATTATGCGCTGCCGGTATGGGCAGGCATTCTGCCTCTGCCGGTCATACCGCAGGCGCCCGTCGCCGACCCGCAACTCCCCGCCGATATTGCTGTATCTGCAAGCGTTAGAGCATTTTCTCTGTAGGTGTAGCGCAGGGCTTCCGGATCTATGGGCGTTTTCCGCAATGAAAACGCCGCGGCACTTCTCTTCCGGGATACCCAGAAACAGGGAAAATGCTCTAGCAACCGATTTACCCGGTGACCGGGGACTACTAACCCGATCACCGGTCTGCCGGTCTAATATGGAGACGACATTTTCGGTCTGGAAGGAGAGGTCCTATGCGCCGCTATTACCTTCTCGCCCTTGCCGCACTGCTTTCCACGACAGGCTACCCACAACAGCCGTCGCCGGTCGTCCAGTATCGGCTTCCCGAACTTCAGGCCTCGCCCGCTGCCTGCCCCATCGGTTTTACCGCGCGTGCCAGCGGAACAGCGGTGATGGTGCAGACAAAGGATGGAAGGGGCAAAGAGTCCGCCCACTCCGTCGCGCTGCAATTCAAGAGCAACGATACCCGCCGTGTTGAAAGCGCAACGGTGACGATCCACGGCATCCGGCAGACAAACCTCTATCTCAAGACCCGCGGTGCTACCCAAGCCAACATCTCCCGCACGTTCTATCTGCATCCCAACGTGGGATCAGATGGACTGGCACAGGATCAGGTCTCAGTAGCGGGAATCACCACACTGCGATCGGCCGAAATTACCGAGATGCGTTATAGCGACGGAACAGTCTGGCATCCTTCAAAACTCTCAGCCTGCCAGGCAGCGATCAGCGGTTTTCGGCTCATCAATACGCCTGTTAAGTAAGAGTTATGGAGCGGGCCCCTTTAACCGCAGTGGGTATAGAGACCTGGGGCGTCGCCCCAGGCTGGTATAGAACGCGCCTTCAGCGCTTGAAGCCTACACCTTTTGTTTGTCATTTCGTAGTGACCGAAGGGAACGGAGAAATCTGCTTTTTAACTCATTTTCTCTACCCGGGTGCCCCGCCCTCGCAACGCTAGGGTGGGTGGGGACTACCGCAAATTTCGAACAACCCACCGACCCATTAACATAAAAAACATGCAGGAGTTCGTGATCGGCAACAAGCAGAAGGTAGACCTCGAAACCTGGGAGCGCCGCTCCATCTTCAACTTCTTCAAAAACTTCAGCGAGCCCTATCACGGCGTATGTCTTCGCATGGACTGCACCGAGACCTTCCACTACGCCAAAGAGCATGGCCTCTCCGTCTTCCTCTCCCTGGTGCATCGTTCACTCGTCGCCTCTCACCTGGTGGAGAACTTCAAGACCCGCATCGTCGACGGTGAGGTGTGGCGCTATGACCAGATCCATGGCGGCAGCGCGATCGGCAGATCGAACGGCACCATCGGCTTCGGCCACTATCAGTTCCGCGAAGGGATCCAGCAGTTCGTACACGAAGCTTCTCTCAAGGTCGATGAAGTAAAACAGCGCGACGATATCGAGCGCTTTCCGGAAGACAACCTGATCCGCTTCTCCGTGCTTCCCTGGTTCGACTTCACCTCCATCTCCCACGCAAGGGAGTTCGCACGAGTTGACTCTGCACCGAGGGTCACCTTCGGCAAGATCAGAGACGCGGACGGACGCTGCACCATGCCCGTCTCTATCCACGCGCATCACGCCCTGGTAGATGGCCTGCATGTCGCGCAGTTCGTCGAACGCTTTCAGGAGTTGCTGCTCGCCCCGGAGGCTCAGCCGGCGCTGCGCAGTGGCGCATAACGGGAAATTCATTGCCGCACACATCCCCTCGGGATACGCTTTTCTTCATGCGCACGACCCGTCTTCGTAATACCATCGCAGTTCTTGCGGCCTTCGGCCTTAGTCTCACTGCCTCTGCACAGATGGAGCATCATCACCACGATGCCGCACCGCCGGCCGCGTCAGAGAAGCTCGGCGCCGTCTCCTTCCCCACAAGCTGCGCCGTCACATCGCAAAAACCCATGGAGCGCGGTGTAGCGCTGTTGCACTCGTTCGGATATACCGAAGCGCAGCAACAGTTCGAGGCCATTGCAAAAGCTGACCCCACCTGTGCGATGGCTCACTGGGGCATTGCGATGACACAGTTCCGGCCGCTGTGGGAGCGCCCTGATGCACAGGCGCTCAAGCTCGGCGCCGAAGAGATGGCCAAAACCCGCGCCCTGGCCGGCAGTGCCACGCCGCTTGAACACGGCTACATCGATGCCCTCAGCGCCCTGTACAAACCGGAGACCACGGCCTACGAGCAACGCACCTCCGACTACGAACGCGCCATGGAAGCGCTGCACGCCGGCTTTCCCAACGATGTAGAGGTGGCGGCCTTCGATGCCTTGGCTATTCTTGCCGCCGCGCCACCCAACGAAGGGAACCTGGAACATCCGCGGAAGGCGCTCGCCATCCTGCAGCCGCTCTTTGCGGCGCATCCCAATCATCCCGGCCTGGCGCACTACATCGTGCACACCTGCGATACACCGGCACTTGCTCCTCAGGGACTGCAGGCGGCTCGCGTCTACGCTTCTATCGCACCATCGTCCGCACACGCTCTGCACATGCCCGGACACATCTTTGCCCGTCTGGGCATGTGGCAGGAAGATATCTCGTCCAACCTTGCTTCGATGGCAGCATCGGAAAAGGCAGAGAAAGCGCACCAGACCGGCGCCGCACACCAGATGCACGCAGATGAGTTCCTGATCTATGCCTGGCTACAGACCGGTGACGACGAGAAAGCCCGCGCTCTGACCGCGAAGATGCGCTCTGTCTCGGCAGAGATGGCGGCCATGCCGTATATGGACGACATGAAAGACTACGGCCCTTTCTTCGACAATGAGCTGCACTCGATCTACGTGCTGGAAATGCGTGACTGGAAATCCGCCGCTGCATTGCAGATCGCACCGAAGGCGCCTCCCTCGTCGCAGTTCTACGTGTACTGGGCAAACGGCCTGGCCGCAGGACATCTCCACGATGCAGCCGCGCTCGATACGGCGATTCACAATATGGATGGCGAGATCGAAGCGGTAAAGCAGTCTCCCTTCGCATGGCTGATCGATGTACTCAATATTCAGCGTTATGAGCTCGTCGGCTGGAAGAGCCTTCTCGCAGGCAAGCCGGACGACGCCATTGCCTCGATGCAATCCGCAACTGCACTGCAAGACAAACTCGGCCAGCAGGAGGTCGACCTGCCGGCGCATGAGATCTTCGCCGATATGCTGTGATGATCTCTCCAGCTTTATAACCATCGTCGAAGATGCGGAGGGCGGCATCGGGTTCTGTCATATCGATGCCATCTTCCGTCTTCCGCGCAATGCCGAGGGCCTGGCACAAACGTCCAGGTCCTCCCGTAAGCTGCTTTGCAGATGCCTTGGGCGTTAGCTTCCGAAGCCTCGCCATCGTCTCCAGACCTTGCAGTGGATAGAGAGCGCGAAAGAGCACTCCGCCTGCATGTCCATCGGGCAAACACGATACGTTCAGGCAGTAATACATACCGTAGATGAAATACACATACGCCACTCCCGGCGGCCCGAAGAGCACGGCGTTGCGTGACGTGCGTCCGATATATGCATGCGAGGCCGGATCTTCGAGGCCGAAGTACGCTTCTACTTCGGTGATCCTGCCGCTTAGCTCTTCATCCCCCAGACGGCGCACCAGCACCTTGCCCAGCAGCGCCTTCGCTACGACATCGGGAGTTCGCTCATAAAAGCGGCTTTCAAGCTGGATCGGACGTTTCTTTCTCATCGTTCTTATTTGATTCTCAACCCTAGGGTGTGTCATCAAACTCCTGCCGTCAGCGCCGGGAGCAGATTTTTCTGAGGTCTAGGAGYGAGGAGMGAACTGTAGCTGGTCTACTGGAACGACGAGYGACGAAGAGATCGGGAAAATCTGCCCCGGCCCCTCGGGTTGCGGCGCAAATTCGCCCATACTTCGTTRTCGWCCTCGRCTGTGGRCCCGCCACAGCCTTCGGCCTCYGCCTCGTCTGAACAAATTTGCGCTCGCAACGCTGGCGACAGGAGTTTGATGACACACCCTAGCTCTCCATATCGAGAAGCCGAGCCTTTACATCCAGACCTCCGGCGAAGCCTGTCAA
Organism: Terriglobus sp. YAF25; assembly: GCF_052113305.1. Taxonomy (NCBI): domain Bacteria; kingdom Pseudomonadati; phylum Acidobacteriota; class Terriglobia; order Terriglobales; family Acidobacteriaceae; genus Terriglobus; species Terriglobus sp. YAF25. The sequence goes on along the minus strand of NZ_JBFRCY010000112.1, from coordinate 7,334 downwards.
CTTACCGGAAGAGCCGATCACCCGATGACAAGGCACAACGATAGAGATCGGATTACGTCCGTTCGCCGCCCCCACGGCACGGCTTGCGGAAGGCCGTCCCAATTGCTTCGCCAGTTGCCCGTAGCTCCGTGTMTCTCCGTATGGGATCGCGAGCAGAGCCTCCCACACATCTTTCTGAAATGTGGTTCCTCGCATATCCAGCGGCAGATCGAAGGCCCGGCGTGAGCCGGCGAAGTACTCCTCAAGCTGGCGTTCCACCTTCAACAGGACCGGATGCCTGTCGTTCTCGACCAGGCCTGTCAGAGGAACGCGTCGCGGGCTATCGTTCTCCCACAGGATGGCTGCCAATCCCTTATCACTCGCAACCAGTTTCAGTGCCCCGACCGGGCTCTCGACAAATTTATAGGCGAGGTTCATTGCATGCTCCTTCCTGGTGGTTGTTACTTCGAATCTCCATCCGCTGCCCAGAGATGTTGTGCGGCATAGGCTCGCCAGGGTCTCCATGTCTCGGCCCTGATGTGGAGCTGCTTCGCCGTCAGCAGATCGCCTGTCACCGTCTTCGCTCCCCGCAGTAGGCCGACATCCGATGCAGGAAAAGCGTCGACCTCTCGCAGAGCCCGCAGAGCGATGTACTGTGCCGTCCACTCGCCAACTCCAGGAATGGCTTTCAGAGACGCAATCGCCTGCTCTATCGAACTCGCCGACTGAAAGATCTCAGGCGACTTCGCTGCGGCACGTGTCACCGATCGCAATGTTTCGAGCCGGGCTGCCGGCATACCGAGACCAAGCGATGACGCCTTTGCCAGGTGCTTCGCCGCAGGAAAGGCATGCGTAAGATCGGGATGCATACCTCCGCCAGACGGCAGAGCCCTGCCGTGCAGCTCAACCAGCTTTCCCGCTAAACGTCTCGCTGCGGCGACACTGACCTGCTGTCCCAGCACGGCGCGGATCGCGAGCTCAAAGCCATCCCATCCTCCCGGCGCCCGGAGCCCCGGCCTGCGGGCAACAAACGGCGCAAGCTGCGCATCGCGCGCAAGATGCTCATCGATGGTGCCGATATCGATATTCAAATCGAACTGCCGGCGTACCCGATGCACAATCGCGGGCAGTGCCTTTACGCTGGGGAATTGAATCGTCACGCACAGGCTCTCGCGTTTGGGCAGATGCTTAACCGCAATCGCGCCCAGCTCACCATCAAGTTCGATGACGCGGTGATAGACACGATTGGCAACCACCTCCACCCCGGGGATCGCGCGTGCTTCAAGAAAATGCAGCATCGCGTCCCAATCGTAGGGAGGCCGGTAACGCAGCCGAAGCATCGTGCCGGCCTCTGTTGCCACAACACTCGATCTGCGGCGCAGCGCGCTGGGAGGTCGGTGAAAGAGATTCTGAAAGACCTCGTTAAATCGGCGCAGGCTGCTGAAGCCCGAGGCCAGGGCCACTTCCGTCATCGGTAGATCTGTATCGTGAATCAACTGCTTCGCAAACAGGACACGACGGGTCTGCGCCACGGCGATGGGTGACGCTCCAAGATGCTGTAGAAACAGCCGCCGTAGCTGGCGCTCGCCTACGCCGAGCCTCTCGGCCAGGGTTTCAACCGTCTGCGCTTGACCATCCAGGGCGCCTTCTTCGATCAGCCTCAGCGCGCGCGAGACGGTGCTGCTTGTTCCCTGCCATGCCGCAAGCTGAGGCGCCGTCTCAGGGCGGCAACGCAGGCACGGACGGTAGCCGGCCTCCTGCGCTGCGGCAGCGGAGCTGTAAAACGTGCAGTTCTCAAACTTCGCCGTGCGTGCCGGACATACGGGCCGGCAGTAAATTCCGGTGGATTTGACGCCCACAAAGATCTGACCGTCGAAACGCGCGTCACGACTCTGCAGCGCCCTGTAAGCGACCGCCTTATCGGGGACAACCATGCCATAAGTGTCGCTTGCTCGCACCCCGGAATACTCGCGGAATTCGGACATCAATGAAAAGAAGGATGTCCCTTGCATTACGTCATGTCAGGCGAGCGTAGGAGGAACGAAACGCAGAAGGCTCTCGACGCGCGCAGCTGGACTAGAGCATTTTTTCCTGCCGGTGTCGTGAAGGCTTGTGCATCTCTATGGGCGTTTCCTCAATGAAAATGCCGCTGCTGGCTCCTCCCCCGGAATACCCAGCAACAGGGAAAATACTCTAACTATGCGCTCTTCAATCACTTAGCTCATCAGAACAGGGCGCCTTTCACCGGCCCGTCATAGCTAACGTGCTTCTCCGTACAAAGGAAAGTAAGATCTTTCCTCAACTTCGCGACCCGGTCGAAACAACACGAGGGGGTTTTATGTGTCTCTAAACGTGAGTCGGTGCCAGATCTGTACCAGGTCTACGCGTAGGCGGATAGGGAGTGTTTTAAGAGTGTTGCAGCCACTACAGCTCGAAGAGGTGAAGAGTCGTTACGCAAATGAGATCGCTGAATTGCGAGACTTCCTCCAGAAAGCTGGTTGTACCCCTGGAGCGCCCGAATCGCTGCGCGCCATCGTCAATCGGTTACAGCGAGACCGCTCGTTTCATCGCGATCTGACCTCGTACATCTGGGTCGCCATTCACAGCGGCCATCGAAACATCAGCTACGCCGACCTGCTTGGCGTACTGGCGGTTGCAGCCGCCGGCGGCCGGTATGCGGCTGAAGCAGAGGAAGACGACGCGCACGCCCTGCTTCGCTTTGTTATCGAAGCGCGAGAATCGCTCGATGGAACAAGCCGGCAAAAGACCCCACCGCCTATCGATCATCTCCCGCCAATCGTCCCGGCGTCTGTAGCCCCACCGCCGCCGGTCGAGCCCAAAGCGGTCCATCCGCAACCCGCTAAGCCAGAACCGACCCCGCAACAGTCTGTAGAGGGACAGCCCGTCCAGTCACAACCGGTGCAGTCACGACGTGGCCGCTCGCGGCACGTCCGGTTGCAGCAGGTCGAACCACAGCACGTCGAGCCGCAGCACGCTGAGCCACAGCACGCTGAGCCGCAGCACGCTGAGCCACAGCAGGCGGAGCTGCAACAGGCCGAGCCGCAGCAGATTGAGCCACAGCAGGCCGAGCCGCAGCAGATTGAGCCACAGCAGGCCGAGTCACAGCCTGTCGAGCCAAGGCCGGTAGAGCCAAAGACCGTCTACGATCATGAGCCGTTTTATCCGCACGCACGTCCTTTTCCCGAAGAGTTCTCTCCTCTGAAAGACGAAGAGGAAGGCACGGGCACGCGGAAACGTTTGATCTGGCTCACAGTGTTTTTTTTGGTGGCCGGTTTAATCGCCAGGGTCGCGTTCCACAATCGCACCATTCTGGATGAGACCGCCGCACCTGCGACAACCGCTCCGGCGGAGAGCCCTGCTCCAGGCTCTACTCCTCCCAGCCCTCGCYCTACCCCCTCCAGTCCTCGCATCGACACAGCGCCGGCGCCCGCACCCGAGCCCGAGGTGGCCGCACCTACTCCTCCTGCAACGGAGGAACGAGGCGGTCGCACTCCGGGCGCCGGCACACGGGCGCGGGGTGCCCACAGACCTCCGCCAGTGAACTCCCCGGCCTCCGCTTATCCCTCAACTCCCTTAGCATCTCCGCAGCCTCGCGTCACGACTCCATCCGGCCCGGCTCCAAAGATCCCCCCTCCACCTGAATCTCACTCAGCGCCAACTCCGGCTCCCGCGACGATCCCGGCTACGCGCCCTGCCTCTCCCTCTGGGCCGGATCTCACTAACACCGACCGAGGCCGCGCAGTCCCCCGCCTTTTACGCCGCACTCCGGAAGATCAGGCAGAGCTGGCCGACGCATCGCCACCCGCGAACTTGCCGTCTCCCACCAAACCGTCCACGGCCGCGGCGTCCAGACCCGCTCCCGTTGCCGCTCCAGCAGCACCACACGGTAGCGTCCGGGCCATCTCGCTGGGGGTAAATGCGTCCAATGTTCTTTACAGCCCCACCCCGGTTTACCCCCAGGCTGCTTCTGACGCGCATATACAAGGCGACGTGAAGGTAGAAACTAATGTCGACCGTAATGGCAACGTCGCTTCCGTACGCGTCGTCAGTGGGCCGCCGCTCCTGCGGGATGCCGCACTCGATGCAGCGCAGCGCTGGCGCTACCGCCCACACTTCATCGGAGGCGAGCAGGCTGGCATGAGCGCCATCACGGTCTTCGAGTTCCAGTTGCCGTAAAACCCTTAAATGCCCTGGCGTCTCTCATAAAACACACCGATTTGCCGATATGATCCAGATCCGCTGTCTCTATGAACTTTCAGCGGCGTTAGGAGATTTATTTGCGGTTTACCGCCAATATCCTAAAATATTGCAATCTGTGGTTCACCGTTGAGCTACTCAGAAGAACCTCGCTCTCTGGATAGCTTGGCTTACGGGGTCCCTTTCCCCGTGGCAATGTCGATGCAGAAGCAGCTATCCAATCCGAAGGCTCCCCTCATCCTGACGCTGCTTGCGGCTCTTGGATCGATCTGCTTCGCCGTGGGTTCCGGACTCTTTCTCTACAGCAATACAGAAAAGCTGATCGCTGCCCGCGAGTGGGTCGAACACACGCAACAGAGCCAGCTTGCGATTGAACGGTTGTCGCGACAGGTCGAGCGCATCGATACACAGACACGGCTGTACGCGGCCAACCATGATGACAGTGCATTGCGCTCCGCGGTTTCAGCAGCAATCGCCCTGCAAAGCGGATCGCTGCGCATGAAAAGCCTGCTCGCCGACAATCGCAAGCAGGACCAAAATGTCGAGCAGATCCAGGAGTGCGCAAACCACCTGCTCGGTACGCTGACCTCGCAACCGCAAGCACCCGAGCTTCGCGAGGAGACGGTGCAGTGCCAGCACTCCCTGTCCCTGATGGCGGCCCAGGAAGGTGACCTGCTCCGGCAGAGAAACCAGGCATCAGAGAGCCGTTCCAAGTTGTCCTTCGTGACCGAGCTGACGGTCGTTCTCATTACGGTAGTGGTCCTGCTCGCCCTCTTCGGTCTGTTGGTACGCGACATCATCATGCGGAACCGGATCGCACGACATCGGGAAGAAGCCTCCGCCGAGCTGGAAGAGAGCAACCGAGGCCTGGAAGCAAGCATGAAGACTCTCCAGCAGCTGGCCGACGAGGGTGTGCTGCTCTCTGCGTTCCGTGACGATCTGCAGCTCTGCACCACAACTGACGAGGTCTATGAGGCGGCATGCGTCCGCTTCCCTCAGATCTTTCCACAGACAAGCGGAGCAATCTGCATCATCAATAACTCGCGGAATGCGCTGGAGAGCATGTCGACCTGGGGAGAGTCGTCAAGCCAGATCTCCGAGGTCTTTCCGCCGGATGCCTGCTGCGGCCTGCGCATGGGACAGTTTCGCTTCCGCAAACCGGGTGCTTCAGAGGTCCAGTGCGGGCACTTTGTCGGCAAACCTCCGGTGCGTTACGCCTGTGTCCCCCTCATGGCGCAAGGCGAGACGCTGGGGATAGTCTTTCTCCAGTGCCCCACGGAGGAGATCGCAGCACAGGTCGAGACCAGAAACGAAGCTCTCCGTCAGCTCGTACAGCTCACAGCGATCACGCTGGCCAGCATCGACCTTCGCAACAAACTGGAAGCTCAGTCCGTTCGCGACTCCCTCACCGGCCTGTTCAATCGTCACTTCATGGAGATCGCCCTGGACCGCGAGCTGGCCCGCGCCGCACGCCGCAAGAATATGCTGGCGGTCTTTATGGTCGACGTCGACCATTTCAAGACATTCAACGATCGCTACAGCCACGCGACCGGCGACAGTGTGCTCAAGAAGGTTGCCAAAGTCATCGGCGCTTCCATCCGAACGGAAGATGTTGCCTGCCGGTACGGCGGCGAAGAGTTCACCATCATCGTGCCCGACACGACCATTGAGGCCGCGCAGGAGAGAGCGGAACGTCTACGTGTCGCAGTCGAGGCGCTGCCGGCGGCTCTGGAGAACGGCCTCCACACCCATGTGACAATCTCAATTGGCATTTCCATCTTCCCAAATCATGCAACCTCACCCGATCACCTGTTGCGCAGGGCCGATGAGGCTCTCTATCGCGCAAAGCACGAAGGCCGCAACTGCGTGCGGGTTGCAGATTCTGTAGCAGAAGTTGTGCTTACCTAACCCCCCATGCACAGGGTGCCCCATCCATCGCATCGCAATGGGTGGGATATCGCGCTACGCGCGAGCATTGTTGCCGTGCAAAGCGAATCAGGGTCCATTAAAAATTACGGAAGCCAAGACTATAGAACTATAGGACGGGCCTTCAGCCCTCTTGCTCTTCTTGGCCCGGAGACCTGGGGCGTTGCCCCAGGCTGGTATAGAACGCGCCTTCAGCGCTCAGTGTCGAACCAGCCCTCTACTCCTCCGAACCCAGGGGCGCTAACACTTCCACGGTCGCCATCGTCTCTGCTTCCTCGCCCACATCCGGCTTATGGATATCCGGCAGAAACCCGGTAAGCAGACCAAGAGCCGGCAAGACCGAGCAGACCTTGTAGACGAAGTCGATGCTGGTGCGGTCCGCAAGCGCGCCAAGGACGGCCGCCCCTAATCCACCCAATCCGAACGCGAGCCCGAAGAACAAACCGGAGACCATGCCGACCCGGCCCGGCAGGAGCTCCTGCGCGTACACCAGAATCGCCGAGAATGCGGAAGCGATCACCAGCCCAATCACAACGCTGAGCGCGACCGTCACCGGCAGAGCGACATAGGGCAACAACAGCGTGAGCGGCAGCACACCCAGGATCGAGATCCAGATCACCTTCTTGCGCCCGATGCGATCGCCCACCGGGCCGCCGATCACCGTGCCCGCAGCCACTGCCGCGAGAAACAGGAACAGGTAGAGCTGCGCATCGCGTTCGCCGGTGTGGAAGTGCTGCATCAGGTAGAAGACGTAATAACTGGTGATGCTGGCCAGATAGAAGTACTTGGACAGCGTCAGCATAATCAGAACCGCCAATGCCCCGCCGATCCGCTTCCTGCTCAGATTCAGCGTGTGCTTCACTGCAGCATGCTTCTTTTGAATCGCCTGGCCGTGCTGCTTATACCAGTGACCAAGACCTGTCAGCAGAACAATCCCAAAGAGCGCTGCCAACGTAAACCATGCCAGGCTCTTCTGTCCTTGGGGAAGCACAACGAAGGCAATCAGCAACGGTCCAAGCGAAGAGCCGAAGTTCCCTCCCACCTGGAAGACGGACTGTGCCATGCCATGAGCTCCCAAAGAGCGCTGCCAACGTAAACCATGCCAGGCACTTCTGTCCTTGGGGAAGCACAACGAAGGCAATCAGCAACGGTCCAAGCGAAGAGCCGAAGTTCCCTCCCACCTGGAAGACGGACTGTGCCATGCCATGAGC